>JBBQOG010000123.1:0-8505 GCA_038330665.1 Bacteroidales bacterium | reverse complement strand
CCCATCAACATCATATCACGACGGACCTGAACGGCAGTATTATGGAGCAGTGCAGCCACCTCATGTGAGAAGATATGGCTCTTCCCCTGGTTCAGACAATCCAGCAAAGTTCTTCTGTATTCACTCAGCCTTTCGACTGTCTTTTCTGGTAAGTTCATGATAATCAGAAATTATTTAGCCAAACATACACAATCAGACAATAACTGGCAATACCACCCTGAAAATTGAACCTTTTCCCGGATGGCTTTCCACCTCGATAGTTCCTTCATAAAGATCGATAATCCTTTTGACAATGCTTAATCCTAGGCCCGATCCCATGATATGGCGGGTCTCCTTTTGCCGGATACGCACAAATTCCCTGAAAAGTGTCGGGATGTCATCTTCCGGAATTCCGATCCCTGTATCTTCCACTTCGATAACCAGTTTTTGGGCCTGATTCTTCAGCCGGCAGGTCACCTTTCCGCCGGTTTTGTTATACTTAACCGCATTGCTGATTAAATTATTCAAAATGATCTCCAATTCTTCCGGATCTGCCAGCACCGGCATCTCTGCCGGCGAATCCAGTTCAATCTCCACCTCCATCTGGATGGCCATCGGCCCCATGGTTTCAACAGAAATCCGGGCAGTCTTCACCAGGTTGAAGGTTTGCAGTTCCCGGTTCTTCTTTCCGGATTCGATCTTAGTCAGGTCCAGCAGGTCCATGATCAGCACGCGCATGCCCTTGATCCTGGCAATGGCCCGGTCGATCATTTCATCATAAGACTGGATCTGATCGCCCGCTTGTCTCTCCTGCATCATCCTCAAATACCCTTCGATTGAATTCAATGGATTTTTCAGCTCATGGGAGAGGACCGAAAGAAACTGAAAACGGATCTGTTTTCCCTCCTTGTTCATCATCTGGGTCATGCGTTTGAGGAAAAGATGCTTGGTAATATTTTCCATTGATGACCTTAATTCCTGCGGCGTAAAAGGCTTTGGAACAAAATCATACGCACCGATATTGGTCGCCTTGACTGCCAGTTCCAGCGAAGCGAATGAGGTAATCATCATCACCTCAATATTCAACTGGTTCCGCTTGATATATTCAAGGACCTCAATACCATCCATCCCGGGCAGCTTATTGTCGAGCAGGGCAATGTCCGGCACATTGTCATGAAAGATCTGAATCGCTTCCTCACCGGTGGATGCTTCATAAACGGTAAACCCGATATCTTCATCCATAAACGGATAGCCCACCGTAAATTTACTCAGTATGCGGTCGATACCTGAACGGATTCCCGGTTCATCATCCACCACCAAAACCTTTAACATTTGCATTTTTAACGACTTAACAGATTGTTAATGTGCTCAATGAGTTGATCAGGGTGTAATCCCTTTTCCAGATAGAGGTCAGCCTTGATCCATTCTCCGTCATTCGGCAGATAAGATCCGAATTGACGTCCGGTTTCCGCCGTCACAGCTGTCAGCAGAACCACCGGCATGGACGGATATTTCTTTTTGGCGTGATACGACAGGATAAATCCGGCATCATCTGTTTCCATCATCAGATCGAATATTGCGAGTGCGGGACGGTCCTTTTCCAGCGCCCACTCCGCCTCGTCCATGGTTTCTGCCGTGACCACACGGAAACCGGCCTTCTCCAGCGCAAACTTTGTTTGAAACAGATAATCAGGATCATCATCCACAAACAGGATCAAGGGATTATTTATTGCATTGGTCATAGTTTCAGATCATTTATTCGGGGTATGGACAGGGTAAAACAAGTACCGGTCGGGCCTTTGGCTGGATCATTGTTGGATTCCACCTCGATTTTCCACTTGTGCATTTTGATGATACCGTAAGTGGTTGCCAGGCCAAGACCGGTTCCTTTACCGATCTCCTTGGTGGTAAAAAACGGGGTGAAAACCTTTTCCATATTTTCCGGTGATATTCCAGTCCCGGTATCTCTCACGCGGATCCGGAAATCAGCGCCTTCGGTATCGATGGCCAGGGTAAGGTATCCGTTCCCGGGCATGGCATCGATCGCATTCTTGATCAGGTTGGTCAGCACCTGCATCATCTGTTCCTGGTCAACGAAGGTCACTGCATTGGCTAACCGACTGTCGATCAAAGTCTTTATGCGCTCAGGAATGACAACGGAGTTGAGGCTGTTCCGGGCCAGGTCAAGCAGGTTCACCTCTTCCAGCCGCACCTGGTTTTTTCTCGCAAAATTCAGCAGATTGCCGACAATGCGCTTGCAGCGGTCTGCCTGTGTGGCTATCAGGCTCAGATCCTGTTTCATCTGGTCGTTTTGGCACTCATCCAGGAGGATATTTGCATACATAACAACCACTCCAAGCGGGTTATTCAGTTCATGGGCAATTCCGGCCGACAGCTGGCCCATGTGAGCCAGCTTCTCCGAATGTTTTAAGGCCTGCTGAACCTTGGCCAGCTTTTCATTGGAGAAGTTCAGCTCCATGATGGAACTGTGCATTTTTTCGATGGTATAGGGAAGGCACATATCCACTTCGGCGAGGCCCTGTGCGATCGCTATAGCATGGTTCTCGCAGGAATCATATCCGCAGGCACCGCAGTTCAGGTGATCAAGCGGATTCGTTTTTCCGATCGAAGCCAGAACTTTTCGGATCCGGGCGGGGGTTGGAAGATTCAGCCGGCGGTCGACCGGTATAAAAGACTGGCTCAAATCCACCGATGAATATTCTTTCATATCCGCGGCCCACTGTCTGGTATCCTGCTGGTGAATTCTTTCCCTTACATAGTTCCCGATCAAAGCCCTTCTGGCGTAACGTTTTCCGTCGGGCGACATTCCCGGTCCCATCAGGCAGCCCTCGCAGCATAGCAACTCCAGATGCTGGTCGGCGATGGCCCCTTTTTCAAATTCATCAATAGCAGCCGGAAAGTTCACTTTTCCTTCGGCAACCAGGATATTGCTGTCGAAAAGATCCTCGGGAATATTGATGGTTTGGAGCATTCCCCTTTTAACCGGAAAGATCAGTCCCCTGCCCGCTTGCGGCGGATCGAAACCGGACGGTTGTATCTGACCCGGCTTAATCGACCGATTCTTCATCATATGCCTTAATTCCTGAAAAGTCAGCACAAAATCGATCTCATCCGACTCTGCCTTTTTACTGATACAGGGTCCGATAAATACGGTTTTAACATTATTGCCATATTTCTTTTTTACCACGCGGGTCATGGCCACCATGGGTGAAACGACTTTCGCCAACGCCGGAACCAGTCCTGGGTGATACTGCCGCACATAATAGACCACGGCCGGACAATCGGAGCTGATCACCGCGGGGTGTTCCGCATCGGAAAAGATGGTTGAGAATGCCCGTGCCACCAGGTCAGCACCAAAAGCCACCTCGCATACATAAGCAAATCCCATGGCTCTCAATATCCCGACCAGCTCATGGGGATCCTCAAAGTCACCGAATTCAGCCGGAAAACTTGGCGCCACTAATGCGACTACTGCGCTTCCGGATTTTAGCAGTGCGGTCACCTCTTTTTCTTCCTTCAGATAGCTTTTGGCATTCTGGGAGCATACCTTAACACAGTTGCCGCATCCGATGCACCGCTCGTGCATCACCTCGGCCTGACCATTCACGATGCGGATCGCCTTGGCCGGGCACTCCCTGACACAGGTATAACATACCCGGCAACGATCTGGAATCGTGGTAACTAATATTTTATTTACGGGATCCGCCATGATTCTCCTATTTGATAATCGGCCGTGGTGTAAATGAAGCGCTGACATCCTCCGCTTCAAGGGTAAGTCCGGACGGTACATCCAGGTATTCCCTCGACTGCATGCCGGAATACTTTTCATCCCATTCGAGAACCCCTTTCATGCGGTTGCGCAAATTGCGGTCGCCACCCTTGCAGGGCTGACCGCCGCCGTTGATGCAACCGTGCTGACAGGCCATAGCCTCTATGAAGTCCACTTTTTTATGTTTGGAGCCAATCTCCTTTAAATAATTTTCAAACTGGGCGATACTGCTTACCGAAGAGAATAAGAAAGACTCTCCACCCAGTTCACAGGTGGTTTCACGCACATCGCGGAGGCCCCTGATCTTCCCGAGTTTTTCGGCATTGACAGTGGTTCCTGGCATTCTCGTTTCAAGAATCCGGGTCAACATTTCGACAGAACCGCCAGATAGAGCCGACAGGTGACCTGAACGGGCACCAGACGCAAAAATATCCTCCTGCGATTCCGGACTTAACCCCTGCACCTCGATCCCGAACAGGCGGATCAATCGGTATACTTCCCTTGTAGTGATCGCAAAATCTGGAAGATAGCCCGGTGTTTTTAACCGCAAGGCCGAGGAGGTTTGATTTTTCGAAGCCGTGCAGGCCGTCAGGTACACCATCACAATGTTGTGGTCCGCCCGAGTGGACTGCCGTATGATTTGCTGCCTGATCAGATGTGTCATCAACTGGCGTGCCGGCTTCAGCGGAACCAGCGAGGGAATCAGATCCGGCCGGCTCTGACAGATATAGTTTACAAATGCAGGACATTCCGATTGCAGCAGCGGAGTAATTGTTTCTCCCGGTTCGCGTTTCGCCAGAATCTCAGCCAGCAAGCCAGCCTGGTATTCCACTCCCCATCCCGTTCCATAAACTTTATGAAATCCAATTCTTTTAAGTGCGCTGATCAGGATGGAGGTGAATTCCTGGCCGGGTTTAAAGCCATAGAACTCACCCAGGGCTACAAAAACCGCCGGATCGATCAGGGCAATCGCGGTTTTATTCTTATCCAGCAAAATATTTGCCACGCCATCGAGCTGGCTCTTTTCCTTGAGGGCTCCCGTCGGACAAACCTGTATACACTGACCGCAACTGATGCAGGAAGAATAATTCAGGCCTTTATCGAGCACGGTTCCGACTTCGGTTCGGCTCCCCCTTTTCAGAAAATCGAGCGCGGCAACCACCTGTAATTCTTCGCAAACACGCACACAGCGGCTGCAAAGGATGCATTTCCCAGGATCCCGGATAATGGCCTGGCTGGTATTGTCGATTTTCTTCCGGGGCCTGACCGGAGTGAATTTCCGCTCGGTGACATTCAGCTCAGAGGCCAGATCCTGAAGCTTGCACCAGCGTCCGCGGTCGCAGGTCAGACACCCGTCGTCGTGATTTGCCAAAAGAAGCTCCAGTATGGTTTTTCTGGCACGAATGACCTTTGCCGAATGGGTACGGATCTTCATGGCCTCCTCCACACAATACGAACACGAAGGAACCAGCTCGTGGTGGCCCTCCACCTCCACCACACAGATTCTGCAGGCCCCCGAAGGCTTGAACCCCTCCAGGTTGCAAAGTGTGGGAACATGAATACCATTCGCTTTTAAAGTATCCAGAATAAGCTCACCCTTCTGTGCCTTAATCTTTCGTCCGTTAACTTCTATTTCGATAGTCATCGCATAACGCTTTAAGTGACCAGGATGGCATTGAACTTGCAAACTTCAAAACACTTGCCGCACCCGGTACAGCAATCATCCATGATGTAATGAACCTGATGTGGAGAGCCGATGATAGCTTTTTCGGGACATTTGGTAAAGCAAAGGGTGCATCCGTTACAGGAGACCGGATCAACGGCAAAGGACCGCATATTCAAACAGACGCGTGCCCGGCAGGTCCGGTCGAACACATGTTCTTCGAGCTCTTGACGAAACAGTTCCAGTCCGCTTATCAAAGGATTCGGCGCACTTTTCCCGAGTCCGCATAGGGAAGTCGATTGCATGACTTCCGCCAGTTCCAGCAGGCCGGTAACTCCTTTAAACCGGTCGAGTGCTTCATATTTACTCTCGGGCAAGGAACGGCTGGATATCATGCGGAGCACCTCCATGATCCTTTTGGATCCGTCGCGGCAGGGAATACATTTTCCGCAACTTTCCTGCCGGATGAAATCCATCATGTTCTTTATCAGATTGATCGGACAGGTATCTTCATCCAGGAGCACCAGACTGCCGGATCCCAGCACAAGATTCTCCTGTTCGAAATGATCCAGATCCAGGGGGATATCAAATTTTGATACCGGAATGAATTTACCGGATGGGCCACCCAATAAAACTGCCTTGGCAGGCCGGCTTTCCCGGGCTCCTCCGCCCAGTCCGTCGACGACAGCGCCGAGTGTGGTCCCGAAGGGAACCTCCACCACCCCCAATCGCTTGATCTTACCGGAAAGACTGAACAATTTCGTACCCGTTGAAGTTTCGGTCCCTTTTTGCCGGTACCCATCCGGACCATTGGCCACGATCAGCGGAACCTGGGCCAGGGTTTCAATGTTATGGACCAGGGTGGGTTTCCCAAAAAGGCCCACAGTTGCCGGATAAGGCGGTTTGGTGCGTGGCGAACCCCGTTTCCCTTCCAGACTCGCAATCAAAGCGGTTTCTTCACCGCATACAAAAGCCCCGGGGCCACGTCTGAGTTGAATATCCAGGGTATATCCGCTTTGCAGGATATCTTGACCGATCAGGCCCATTTCACGAGCCTGACTGATGGCACCCTGTATCCTTTTAACGGCCATCCGGTATCGGGAACGGGTATAAATGATGGCATGACTGGCTCCGATCGTATAAGCTGCCAGCATCACACCTTCCAGTATCAGGTGCGGATTACTTTCGATCAGTACGCGGTGCATATAGCCGCCCGGGTCCGATTCATCGGCATTGCAAAGCACATATCTCTTATCACTGGTGGTTTCTGCTGCCATGGCCCATTTCCTTGCGGCCGGAAATCCGGAGCCGGAACGCCCTCTGAGTCCACTTTTTTCGATCATATTGAGCAGATCCTTATCACTGTAATTCCGGATGCTATGGTAGAAGGATCGATATCCTCCCCAGGCAATGTAATCCGAAATCTCAAAGGGGTCAATGATGCCGTTCAGGTGGGTGATAATACGCGACTGTCCCTTGAAAAAGGGATGATCGTTCCAGTCCGGAATCTCTTCCCAGGGCTGCTGACCCGCCATAACCATCTGACCGATCAGGTTTTCTTCCGGAATAACCTGCCTGGTAATCGCATCCAGCATTCCCGGAATATCAGCGGGTTCCACCGGTCCATAATAGAGCCGGGCCCGGCCGGGAACCTGGATTCCGATGGCAGGCTCAGCTGAAATCAATCCGAGGCATCCGGTTTCCACCATATCTGCTTCCTGTCCGTTCACGGTTGCCCAGGTCCGCACGGCTTCCTCAATCCATTCCGTATGACAGATCGAGGAAGGGGTGGTTTTATCAATGAAAATCGTCAGGTTCCCGATCCGCTCCCTGCGCAAAGATTTCCTGAGATATTTCAAGGCCTGGTCACTTTCCGGATTCTGATTGGTGATCAGTGCCAGAAGGCCAGCCTTTAATTCGTCGCTGATTCTGCGTGTTTCCATATATTAAGGGGTGCGGAACTTCTCTACCAGCTCCTTTACCCTTGCAGGGGTCATCTTTGCGTGCATTTCACCATTAACCGATAGTACCGGAGCCTCCTGGCAAACGCCCAGGCAAGGCACCCATTCCAGACTGAACCAACCGTCACCGGAAATTTCTCCGGGGCCGATTTCGAGCAACCGACTTAACTCTAAACGAATTCTTTCACTGCCATCCACTTGGCAACCAATACCCTGACATACCTGAAAATGATATTTGCCCGCAGCATTAAACCTGAATTCGTTGTAAAAAGTGGCCACACTGTAAATTTTTATAGCCGGGATATCCAGGTATCCTGCGAGGGCTGAAACGGCAGGCTCCGGAATAAACCCATGTAAATCCTGGATCTCCTGAAGTATAGGTATCAGATTTTCCCGCCTTCCGGCAGGATATTTTCTGAATACATCCACGAATTCCATACTCATTCTGTTATCAGAAAAACATTGTTATTAATATAACATTATCTCAGGATGCAAATTTTACAACATTTTTCGGTTTTTTCCTAATAGACGCGCCGTTTATTGTTATTTTTGAAACAATGAATAATTTCTGTCATGGATCAGCATAAAACCGACATCAGTGTTTGTCTGGGAAGTTCTTGTTTTGCAAGGGGGAATAAGAAATTGGTGCAGGTGATCCAGCAATTTCTGAAGCAGTATCATCTCGAAGAACAGGTAATTTTTCATGGCGCCCATTGTTTCGGAAAATGTGGGGAGGGACCGATGATCCGCATTGGCGAGGAATGGATACATTCGCAGGATCCTGATGAAGTGACTAGGCTGCTCAAAAATCATTTTGGGTTATGAAAAAACAGAATGTGATGGAAAAAGCGTTGCATACCGGCGTGATCTGGGTCGAACCAGACCCCTGTATCCTTTGCTATGCATGTGTCAGGGAGTGTCCTGCCATGGCCATTGAAGTGAACGCAAACGTCGACCATGTGACCATACTATCCGAAAGGTGCATCGCATGCGGAAGCTGCTATGCCATTTGTCCGACTAAAGCCATCAGAATCCGGTCGGATCTGGATGCGGTCAGAACGGAGTTGAAAAACGGACGGAAAGCGTGTGCAATCATCGATCCCAGCATAGCG
>JBBQOG010000122.1:0-8522 GCA_038330665.1 Bacteroidales bacterium | reverse complement strand
ATCGACGGGGTGGGCTCACCTTCAAAATCAATGATGATAAAGTCTTTTCCGGTGAATAATACCTGTCCGAGATGATAGTCACCATGAATCCTGATCTTGGAGGTGTGTATTTTTTTTTGCTCCAGCGTTTGCTTTATGGTTGACAGGATGAGATCTTCATTATTGATTAGATCATCCAGCAGCACCTGCTGCTCTTTCCCCAGCTTCCTTTTCGAGGTTTTTATCTGGTTCAGGGTCTGTTTGATGAGGGTGCGGAACGACTGGTACAATGATTTTTGGTACAGCAATGAAAATGGTTCTTCAATAAATTCCTTTTTGGTTTTTACTGAAGCCAGAGCCATGTGCATCTCAGCTGTTCTCCGGGCCAATAATTTCACCATCTCGATAAAGAACGGACCAACCAGTTCCGCCATTTTTTCTTCGCCAACCAAATCAATAATGTCAAGGTTATTAGGAGAATATCCTGCCATCAACTTTTCTTTTCCCGCCACCACACCATCGAAGTACCGTTCAATGGCCGATTGAGTGAAATCCCAGGCATTGCCTTCATTCTGGATATAATCGACCAATATGCCCAATGGCATATTTTCTGACCCTTCCTGGCGGTATTCCAAAGAGCCGGAATATCGGGGGAAGTTTTGGAAAGAGGTATTTTCCGATAACGTTTTTATAATTTCCAGTTCCGGATTAGCCCCTGTTTCGGGGCTGCGGTACATTTTAAAGAAGAACTTATTGTCGTATAAAATGGATGTGTTGCTACTTTCGCCAATCAATACTCTTGAGGGCAAAGGCAGCTCAACTTTGTTGATTCCAACATTGAGCTTTTTACCGGGAAGTCCAACCATGGCCCCCTCCTTGCTATTTGTTTTTTCATGGTTAAGGATCAGGCTGAAAACCCGGTCCCTCAATGCTTTGTTAAACGAACCCTCATATAAAATGCCTTCATGTCCATCAAGTTGGATAAGGGAAATTATGGCTTCGGGGTTTTTGTACCGGAGATCACCCTGTTGGGTGCCTGTGATAACGGACAGCGGCATGACATAATATTCATCCTTTTCTTCCAGATATTTGGTTACCAGGATGAAAATATAGGCATTCAACTCATCGGTTGTAACCGGGATGATGCTGTGGATCGCAATTTCCTTGATTTTCCTTCCTTTTCCCCTGAACCAACTACTTCTATTCATATAATCAATTAACAAGTTGGTTAGCAGGTTTTTAGTTACAATTTTCATCTGATTCCATTCCTGCGTTGACAACGACAGCTGGGCATGAGAGGAGAGCTCCTCAAGCATTTCCTTTTCCTGTGGTTTCTTCAGTTCCATCCAGAAATAATTTTTCAACTGAAGGGGGAAATTGTAGGGTTCATTTCCGATGGTTGCGAATTCATTCCGGCTGAAAACTTCGACAGGCATGTATCCTGTAAATTCCGACAGGTCAAGCTGTGCCTGTTGAGAATAGCGCGAAAGGTTGATAACAACCAAAATTCTTTCTTCCTCATAAGTTCTTATGAAGGCCAGTATTTTGGGGTTACTGGCATCGATAAATTTGATATCACCCCGGCTGAAGGCTTTATATTGTTTCCTCTGGGAGATCACCCGGCGCATCCACCAGAGCAGTGAGGTCGGGTTTCTCTCCTGATTTTCAACATTGATAGTTTCAAAATGATAATCGTGATTGGATATCACCGGTAAAAAGAGCTGCTGGGATTCAGCCGTAGAAAATCCGGCATTCCGGTCGGACGACCATTGCATAGGGGTTCGTACCCCGTCGCGGTCGCCCAGATAACAATTATCGCCCATTCCAATTTCGTCGCCATAATAAACAATTGGTGTTCCCGGCAATGAAAACAACAGGATATTCATCAATTCAATACTTTTCCGGTCGTTATTGAGCAAGGGCGACAACCGACGCCGGATTCCAAGATTGATGCGTTGCTTCGGGTCCTGGGCATAAGCTTTGTACATATAATCACGCTCTTCGTCTGTCACCATTTCAAGGGTCAGCTCGTCGTGGTTCCGTAGGAAAATCGCCCACTGACAATCGTCTGGTATTTCTGGTGTCTGGTCCATGATATCGATCAGTGGAAAGCGGTCTTCCATTCTCACCGACATGAATAACCTTGGCATCAGCGGGAAGTTGAACGACATATGGCATTCGTCGCCTTTTCCAAAATAGGCCGAAGCATCTTCGGGCCATTGGTTGGCTTCGGCCAGCAGCATCTTATCTTCATAATTATCGTCAATATATTTTCTGAGTTTTTTGAGGAACTGATGAGTTTCGGGCAGGTTTTCGCAGTTGGTACCTTCGCGTTCATACAGATAGGGTACGGCATCGAGCCGCAAACCATCCACGCCGATCTTAAACCAGAAATCCAGCACTTTCAGCACAGCCGTATGAACAGCAGGATTATCGAAGTTCAGATCGGGCTGGTGTGAGTAAAAGCGATGCCAGTAATAGGCTTTGGCTACCGGGTCCCATGACCAGTTAGAGGTTTCAAAATCCTGAAAAATGATGCGTGCATCCTGGTACTTGTCGGTGTTTTCGTTCCACACATAAAAATTGCGTGCCACGGAGCCGGGTCTGGCCTGCCGAGCCCTTTCGAACCATTTATGCTCATTCGAAGTGTGATTTAAAACCAATTCGGTGATCACGCGCAACCCCCGCTTATGGGCTTCGCGGATAAATCGTTTTAAATCGGCCATGGTCCCATAATCCTCATGGATGCTGGTAAAATCGGCGATATCATATCCGCCATCGCGTAGTGGAGATTTATAGAATGGCAATAACCATAAAGCATTCACCCCTAAAGATTTTAAGTAATCTATTTTTTCGACCATTCCCTTAAAATCGCCGATTCCGTCTGCGTTACTATCCCTGAATGATCTAACATGGCACTGATAAATTACCGCATCTTTGTACCAGCTTATGGTATCCCTTTTTTGCATAACTCACATTTTCACATAAAGTAGTCAAAATTTCCTTAAGAGCGGACCCTTTGGTGAGAAAAACCGAAAAGATTTGATCCGGCTCTGCCTGAAGTTGTGCTATTATTTTGAACTATAAGTCTGATGGGGCTTTGGCTGGCATCAAGAGAATTACCGCTTATCCATGATGAGCGTCAACTTATTCTGTCCTTCGAGCCGTTCATAACTGACCTCATCAGGCAATTTTTGAAGCAGATGGGTACCCAGCCCTTTTAAATCCGTATTTTCCAACGACCGGTTAAGTTCAGGTGGTGGTATCAGTAGCGGGTTAAAGGACATTCCATTGTCGAGAAGGTCCAATTCAAAAGACTCCGCACTTTCCCGCACCCGTATCAACAGCCGGCCCTTATCCTCGTAAGCATAATTCACGAGATTGATGGCAGCTTCTTCCGAATAGGCATAATCTGCAATGTTGGTAAAAGCCTCCTCCACGGCAACGGTCAAACGAAAGATCTTTCCGGGCGGGAGGCCTGCCTTTTCCGCATGTGATTCTACAAAATCCAATACTTGCGTGAGCTCACCGGTACTCGAGGTGAATATGCGCTCTTTCGTATCGGCGACCAATTTCTTGAATATCGTAGCG
Organism: Bacteroidales bacterium; assembly: GCA_038330665.1. GTDB lineage: Bacteria > Bacteroidota > Bacteroidia > Bacteroidales > UBA12481 > UBA12481. The sequence continues at coordinate 4,952 of JBBQOG010000122.1, read as the reverse complement.
GGTTTCTCCTGTTGATTTCTGACTTTACGCATATCGATACGGATGAAAAGCGAGATAGCCAGCGCCAGAGTAAACAGCATCATAAAAACCCATAGCGTGCTGACATAGTTGCCAGTTGATTCCCTTACCCAGGCGACAAAAACCGGTCCGGCCAGCCCTGCTGCGGCCCAGGCAGTCAGCGTGTACCCATGGATTGCAGCCAGTTGTTTGGTTCCGAAAAGGTCACCGATAAAGGCGGGAATGCACGCAAATCCTCCCCCGTAGCAGGTCATGGTGAGAAAGATCAGACCCTGAAAGAGCCATGAATTCGAAGTTTTGGGTAGAATGAAAAAGGCGACAATTTGTATCACAAAAAAGGCCGTATAGGTATTGGGTCGACCCATATAATCGGAGAGGGCAGCCCAGGCGATGCGACCGGCTCCGTTGAACAAGCCGATGAATCCAACCATCGCTGCCGCCTGAAAGGCCGTCAGGCCCACAATTTCCTGGCCCATGGGCGATGCCACGGAAATGATTGCAATACCGCATGTGACATTGATGAACAGCATCATCCAGATCCAGAAGAACCGGCGCGTTTTAACCGCTTCATTTGCAGTAAGTTGCCAGTCGTCATTCTTGATTTTTTTCTCCGGCGAGTGCTTATGCACCTGCCGGTAATCCTCGGGTGTCCATCCGGGCTTTGGCGGAGCCAGGTATCGTGAAGATAAAAATATCACCGTGAAATAAAATAGACCCAGAATAAAGAATGTATTGGCCAGTCCTACTGCGACGATCAATTTCTGAATAATCGGACTGGCGATCAGTGCGGCGAAGCCGAAACCCATGATCGCCAGTCCGGTGGCCAGCCCGCGCCGGTCGGGAAACCATTTTACCAGCGTGGAAACCGGCGAAATATAGCCGATACCCAGGCCGATGCCACCCAGTACACCGTAACAAAAATACAGGAGAAAAAGGCTATGGGTGTAAATAGCCAATCCTGCACCGGCAATGCCTAGGCCAAAAAACAGGGCAGCCAGGGAAGCCGATTTCCGGGGTCCGTGTTTCTCGACGAAATGGCCCAGAAAAGCTGCCGACAAGCCCAGAAAAAGTATGGCTATACTGAAGGTAAACTGGACTTCCTTAAAACTCCAGCCCAGCTGACTGACGATTGGTTTTGCAAAGACACTCCAGGCGTAAACCGATCCAATAGACAGATGGATTCCTACAGCGGAGGCTGCTATGATCCAGCGATTTTTTGTTTTTTCCATCTTCTGCACACAAGCCGTCCTGTTTTAGCGGATAAATGATTTTACAACCTGTAAAACTCCTCCCAACCCTTACGCGGTGGCGCGCCAACTAACATTTGATTCGCAAACTTATTGTTGGTAACCTGTTTGGTCTCCCTGTCAAAGATAATTTTGCTGCTCAGTCGCTGCGCCATTACCCCCAGGGCGAAAACCTGACTCAACGGACCGGCAATTTCGAATGATGAGCGGCATTTTTCCTGGCCTTTGCAAGCCAGCAGAAAGTTTTCGAAGTGGTTTGACGGACTTACCGGAACCTCCGGCAATTTCGATTCCATTCGCTGAGCTTTCTTTTCAGGAATAATGGATAAGGTTGATCCGTGAGAGCCTCCCTTGAATGTTAGATTCTTACTGTAAATAATTTTTCCGGGGTTCAGTTTAGCAGGTTGTATGGCCCCGTTACTTGGAGGTGGCACATTCGGATCAATCTCTGATACTCCATAACCCTGGGGAACAGTTGGGATATTATCCAGTCCGTCATACCAGGTGACATCTAATGCCGGCATAGCTCCACGTTGGGGGAATTTAAATACCAGCGTGGTTGAGAAGGGGTAGAAGAATGAGTTGTGTCCGCTCAAAAGGGTAGGATTAACTTCATAGGGTAATCCCAGCTCCAAAAATTCATGGGCTGTATCCAGAATATGAGCACCCCAATCACCCAGAGCTCCCATTCCAAAGTCGTACCAGCATCTCCATTGACCGAGATGATAATCTTTGTTATAATCGTGATGCCGGGCAGTGTTCAGCCAAACATCCCAATTCATCGTTTCCGGCAAAGTCTCTTTATCCGGAAACTTAGTCAGGGTCGGATCCCATTCGTGCCATCTGCGGGCACTGTTCATATGGGCTGTAATAGCAGTAACATCCTTGATAATGCCTGCTTCCTTCCACGCTTTGAACTGAAAATAATTAGCTTCTGAATGTCCCTGGTTTCCCATCTGGGTAACGACCTTGTATTTCTTTGCCGCAGCCATCATCAGTTCTATTTCATTGAAGGTCCTGCCCATCGGTTTTTCTACGTATACATGCTTTCCCAAAGACATGGCCAGCATGGCTATCGGGAAGTGGGAGAAGTCGGGAGTCCCAACAGTTACTGCATCAATCTTGGATCCCATCGCATCAAACATCTTCCTGAAATCCTGGAACCGGGGAACATCCGGAAACATTTCAAGCACACTTTGAGTATGCGGTGCACCCATGTCAACATCGCATAAAGCAACGATATTGGCTAACCCGGTGGCATGCAGTGCTTTAATAATATCACCACCCCGATTGCCAATTCCAATACCCGCCAGATTGACTTTATCACCGGGCAAAGTTTTACCAAATATCACATTGGAAGGCAAAATGCTGAGTCCACCGATTGCCACTATTCCTTTTTTTAAAAATTCACGTCTTGCATTCGTTTGTGCAGGGTCGGAAATGTCTTTTGTATGATGCATCACAGGCTTGTTTTCAGGTATGACTATTTTCATTCAATTTTGAACGATAAAGCTAAAAAAAATTGGACATTACCCGACAGGATTTCCCACGATCACATCCATTTACCTCTGCACCAGTCGTTCCGGTCCAGCCATCCGGATGGGCGATGATATTTTTGCACGAGGCATCCGGAAGCGGGTCGTTTTTTTTGCGCATGAAAGGATTCCAAGGCCAAGGCCCAGGATTACGGATGATAAAAACCGGTGGTACATAATGGCAATTTTCAGAGGGGTGCGGTTTGATTGGAGGCTTGTGGGTTGTGAGTTGTGCAGGTGCTCGCGTATTGCTTTGGCAGCGTGCGCCTTTATCAGGGAAAGGATGAGCCCGTTTTAGCACTTTATTAACAGTTGTGCACTTCCGGGTGATCTATTTTGTGAGTTTCTTTGTCGGCATGTTCAAAAACATTCTGATCTTCCTTGTTTCGCTCATTATTCCGGTCAGCATTTACGCTCAAACCGTTTCCGGTACCGTTTATGAAAAGGGTAGCGAAACGCGGGCGCCGCTGCCGGCAGTCAATATTCACTGGGCTGGATCCCAGATCGGAACCACCTCCGATGCAGCCGGTAAATTCGAAATCTTCAAGCCCGATCGTTATACAAAACTGGTATTCAGCTTTGTGGGGTATGAACCGGATACGATGGATGTCAGCAAGCCCCAGGCAGGACTTGAGCTTTTTCTTGCGCCCGGGACTAAAATCGGTGAGGTCACCATCGTGCAGCGAACCCAGGGTTCGCATATCGACCGGTTGGCTGCCATACAGACGGAGAAAATCACCTATGCCGAACTTTGCAAGGCGGCTTGTTGCAATCTGGCGGAGAGTTTTACCACCAATGCTTCGGTGGATGCCTATTATGCAAATGCCGTAACCGGTGCCAAACAGATCCGGCTGCTGGGCCTCGACGGTACCTACGTTCAACTTCTTACGGAGAATATCCCGAATATGAGGGGAATAGCCAGTTCCTATGGTCTGTCCTATGTTCCCGGCCCCTGGATGGAAGGAATCATGATCTCGAAGGGAACTTCCTCCGTGAAAAACGGGTATGAATCCATTGCGGGCCAGATCGATGTGGAGTACCTGAAGCCGGTTACGGCCGACAAGCTTCTGCTGAACCTGTTCCTCAGCGATGCCGGCCGGAAAGAAGCCAACTTCGTGACATCGGCCAGGATCAATCCGAAGCTGAGCACGCTCCTGATGGGACATTTCAGCGACGACCAGACTAAGGAGGACCACAATATGGACGGTTTCCTGGATGAGCCGCTGTACCGGCAGTACAATGTGCTGAACCGCTGGTACTATTCCAGCGAACATATCCGGATGCACGTCGGATTCAAACTGCTGAAGGAGGACCGTTACTCGGGCCAGATGAGTTTCAATAAGGACAGTATCCGGGATATGGAACACCCTTATGGGATCGGTATCACCACCAAGCGGGCCGAAGGGTTCCTGAAATTGGGATATGTGTTCAACAACAAAATGAAATCGAGTTTCGGAAGCATCAACTCGATCACCTGGCATGATCAGAATTCCTTTTATGGAATCAGGAGCTATACGGGTAATCAACTCAATTACTATCTGAACCTGATGTATGAAACCAACCTGGTGAATGAAAAACATACCCTCGTATCGGGATTCAGCTTTAACCTCGACAATTATGCCGAACAGCTGGATTCCATTGAATCGGACCGTTTGGAGCGGGTTCCGGGGGTATATTCGGAATATTCATTCAAACCGTCGGAGCATTTTAACCTGATGGCCGGTGTTCGGCTCGATTACCATAATCAATACGGACTGATGTTCACCCCCCGTTTACATGCCCGGTATGACATCAACGGACTGGTGCACTTCCGGCTGTCGGCAGGGAAGGGCTACCGTTCCCCGATGATCCTGGCCGAGAACAACCACTTCCTGGCCAACTCCAGGAAAATTTTAATCGAATCCGGTCTTAAACAGGAGGAAGCCTGGAATTACGGCTTAAATATCACTACTTATGTTCCCGTGGGTCAGCAGCCGATGACGGTTTCCCTGGAAGCGTACCGGACCGATTTTATGCAGCAGATCATCGTCGATCTCGACACCAGCGTGGATGAGGTCAGGTTTTCCAACCTGCAGGGAAAATCGTTCTCGAATAACTTTCAGGTGGAGGTCGGGACTCAGTTTGTCCGAGGCCTGGAAGCCAAATTTGCGTT
>JBBQOG010000121.1:0-8621 GCA_038330665.1 Bacteroidales bacterium | reverse complement strand
TCACTCTGGCTGAGTCTTGAAATTTTTAACATGTTAGGCATCAATAACACCATCTCACATATCTGGATCCGGGATATCAGCAATGTCCAGTATTCTGTACCTAATTACTTGACAGGCAGGCGGTTTAACTTGAAATTACAGGCAAATTTTTAAATTATGGTTTTTCTACAGCCAATTTTCCTGTACGGATTGATCCTTCTCACGATACCCATCCTGATTCACTTCCTGAATTTCAGAAAATCCAAAACGGTATACTTCAGTTCCTTACGCTTCATCGAAGAGGTAAAAAGCACTTATCGGAAACGGAATCACCTGACTGACCTCCTGCTTCTGCTTCTACGCTTGCTTGCCATTGCAGGATTAATCTTTGCCTTTGCCCAGCCGGTTATTCAAAAGGGTCAGAGCGGTGCCGCACCCTCAGGCAACATTACCGGATTGTTTATCGACAATTCGCAAAGCATGGAACTGGTCGGGAAAAACGAGTCGCTACTTGCAGAAGCAAGGAACCGTGCGAAAGAAATGGTCAGTGAATTTTCACCCGACAGCAAATTCCAGTTGCTTTATAACGGAGTTGCTGCCGATATGCCGGGTATCACGGACCGTGAACTGACGCTGAATCTTATAGATGGAATTCAGCAGTCGGCCTCCCCGTGGTCGATGGACAAAATTCTGCAGTTCTTTGCGCAGGTAAAAGGGGCAGACGGCACCTCATTTCATTCCATTATTCTGTTGTCTGATTTTCAGGAATCCATGTTTTCCAGGCCCCTTCCGGAAGATTCCGCCCATATCTCCGTGATACCGGTTGCCCTAAAACCTATGGTTCAGGACAATATAAGCATTGATACCTGCTGGCTCGATAACCCGATCACCCTTTCCGGTCAAAACAATGCAGTCATCGCCCGGATAAATAACCGCTCCGATCAGAGTTATGAGGATTTCCCGGTGCGGCTCGTGCTAAACGATTCCCTGCGAAACGAAACCACCATCAAACTTCCTGCACGGTCGATAGCTGAGGTAAGCCTGAACTTTCATCCCAATACCAGGGGTTGGCAAACCGGCTCTATCCAGATATCAGATTTCCCGGTAACCTTTGATAACGAATTGATTTTCAGCTTTAGAATTGAATCAGATATTCGGGTTCTGGCTTTGCAGGGTCCCTCCGAAAATAAATTCCTGACCGGTGTATTCGGGAACGATCCTTATTTCAGATATGAATCCTACGGGGTGGCGGGCTTTCCCAGGTCCGATTTTAGTGATTATAACCTGGTGGTTCTTTCGGGAATCAGTTCATTCGATTCGCGGTTAACCGCAAAACTAACCGAATTCATGAACCAGGGTGGAACGGTTTGGTTCCTGCCCCAGTTATCAGGACAGCTATCCAGTTATAATGAATTCCTCCAATCCATTCAGGTACCCGAATTACGCAATATCATTTCATTCCGGGTGGATTCACGGATGGGCCCCGGTGAGCAATCCTGGTTACAAGAGGTGGTGGTAAACGTTGACAAAAGGTTGCGGTTGCCCTATTTCAACCAGTCCTACCGAATTACCAGCAATACACCAGAACGGACTGATTTTCTGAATTCTGTATCGGGCGATTTATTATTGAGCCGCTACCCTGTGGGCAAAGGATCCTTTGTGCTATCCGGATTTCCACTCGACGAGCAAGTAACGGATATTATGTACCATCCACTCTTTATCCCTCTTTGTTACCGCATCGCCACTTTAAGCAAAACCAATAGTGCATGGTACCAGATTATCGGAAATAATAAGCCCTTTTCAGCTGCTCAGGTTGGGAATAGCCAGATCCGACTGAAAAACCGGGCAACTGGATTTGAGAGCATCCCTGTTCAGCAGGCCGGAAGTGGTTCCGAAGCGGTTCTTTTTCCGGTAAATATCTCAGCTGCTGGATTGTATAACGCCATTTCCGGATCCGATACGGTATCAGTAGTCGCCTTTAATTACCCACGGACCGAATCAGATCTGAAATATCTGCCGGATTCGGTAGTAAAATCCCGACTCAAAGGTGCGGGATGGTATATTCCACTGAATAATAATTCATCCCTGATCGACGATCCGAGAGGTGTCGTTAAAGAAATATCATCTGTAAAAATCTGGTATTACTTTTTAGCCATGACTTTACTCGCTTTACTTGCAGAGTCCTTTGTTATGCATAAGAAAAAGTGATTCCTTTGTATAATTATAATTAATCCACAAAATTATGAAACCGATAGACTACATCAATCGCGAAGATTTATATGGTGCACACAATTATCATCCGCTGCCAGTGGTACTCGACAGGGGTGAAGGTGTTTTTGTATGGGATGTTGAAGGGAAAAAGTATTTTGATTTTCTATCGGCCTATTCGGCAGTAAACCAGGGGCACTGCCATCCAAAGATCATACAGGCGCTGGTTCAGCAGGCTTCAAAACTTAACCTGACTTCCCGCGCATTTTATGCAGCCGCTTTAGGTGAATATGAAGAATATATAACAAAATACTTCGGTTACGACAAGATTTTGCCGATGAATACCGGAGCCGAAGCGGATGAAACAGCTTTAAAGCTTTGCCGGAAGTGGGCCTATACCAAGAAGGGAATTCCCGCTAACCAGGCTAAGATCATTGTATGTGACGGGAACTTTCATGGCAGAACCATTACTGTGATCTCGATGTCCACCGACCCGGATTCCTATGGCGGATTCGGTCCCTTCACGCCCGGTTTTATCAAAATCCCTTACAATAACATTCCAGCCCTTGCAGAGGCGCTCAACGACCCGAATGTAGCCGGATTTCTGGTGGAACCTATTCAGGGTGAAGCGGGAGTTTATGTACCGGAAGAAGGCTATCTGGCGAAGGCCTATGCGCTTTGCAAAGAAAAAAATGTGCTTTTCATTGCCGATGAGGTACAGACCGGCATTGCACGAACCGGAAAATTACTTGCCTGCGACCATGAGCAGGTTCGTCCGGATGTGCTGATTCTCGGAAAAGCATTATCAGGAGGTGTTTATCCGATTTCAGCCGTGTTGGCAGATAATGAAATCATGCTGTGTATTAAGCCGGGAGAACACGGTTCCACTTTTGGGGGGAACCCAATGGCAGCCAAAGTAGCCATTGCCGCACTGGAAGTGATTAAGGAGGAAAAACTGGCAGAGAATGCCGAAAAGCTGGGTAGAATTTTCCGCGATGAACTTCGGAAAATAAAAACCGACCGGATCGAACTGGTCAGAGGAAAAGGTTTATTAAATGCAGCGATCATTCGTCCAAAAGGTGACCAGACTGCCTGGGATGTCTGCATCGCTTTAAAAGAAAACGGATTGCTAGCAAAACCCACGCATGACCATATTATCCGGTTTGCACCCCCACTGGTGATTACTGAAAATCAGATTATGGAAGCCGCGGGTATCATCCGTAAAACCATTGAATCCTTGTAATCAGACCCAGATAGTTTTGTCTCCTAATGAAGCCTGAGGATTTCCGGTTAAGAATTGTGATTCTTCTGCTGGTTTGTATAAGTGCGACTCCCGTAAAAGCTCAGACCACGGATTCCACCGCAGCCTTTCCGTCTGAAGTTCCGAAAGGGATCTGGTTTCGCAACACCGGCACTACGCTGAACCGTTTCGCGTACAGTCAGGCGATTCTCTGGCCCTCCTCACTTACGGGCCATTTTTACCTGTACCTGAGGGATGGCCAGCTGGGAAACTTAGGAAACATTTATACTCTCAGGACTTACCGAAGGAGCTTCACGCTGCCGCCGGTTTGGGACAATGATTCCCTTTCATGGAATTACGGAGTGCATCCTATTATGGGATCTTTTTCATACCTGGCGTACCGCAACAAACACGCACACTGGGCAGAGGCATTTGCCGGAGCAGCGGTCAATTCTGCCATATATGAATACCTGATAGCAGGGGGCACCCAGCAGCCCAGCATCAATGATCTCATTGTCACCCCGGTTCTGGGCAGTTTGCTGGGAGAAGGGATTTATCAGGTAAAGAAGAGAATCCTTCGCGACCAGCACCTGAATTGGGTGGAAAAGATTTTCCTGACTGTAACCGATCCGTTTGAAGTGTTCTATTACGGATTCAATTTCCGCAAGATCAGCCAGGTCCGATACCGATAAAAAAAAGCCCCGATCGAAACTGACCGGGGCTTTTCTTTTTAATGAAAGTATTATTTTCCAAGCTCATAAAGGCTGTATTCAACCCTGCGGTTGAGCTTGCGACCTTCCTTGGTGTTATTATTCTGTGCAGGTTTCGATTCTCCGAAATACTGCATACGGATCTGGCTATCCATAATACCTTTATGTATCAGGTAACCTTTCGCCGAATTTGCGCGTTTTTCAGACAATTTGAGGTTGTATTCTTCGGTTCCGACATAATCGGTATGTCCGTCAAACTGAACACCAAAATCTTTATGATTTGACAACGCATCGGCTATTTTATCAAGTGCTTCGACGCCGTCGGTTTTCAATTCATAAGAATCAAAATCAAAATAGATGGGTTTCATGGAGATGTTATACTTACCTACCAGATAGGCAACAGTATAGGGACATCCCTTAAGTTCCGAAACCCCTGCTTTATCCGGGCAATCATCTTCGCTATCGGGTATTCCGTCGCGATCTGTATCCACCGGGCAGCCGAACCGATCCACTTTGTAGCCTTTAGGAGTATTCGGGCAGCGGTCATCCTTATCGGGAACCCCGTCACCGTCAGAATCCGGACAGCCATTAAATGCTGCAAGGCCAAATACATCGGGACATTCGTCAATTTTATCCGGAATTCCGTCTTTATCCGTATCCGGGCATCCGTTAAATTCTTTTAAGCCGGCGACAGTCGGGCAATCATCCTGATAATCAGGAATGCCGTCCTTATCGGTATCCAACGGGCAACCCGTGGCATCCACCGGTACGCCGGCGGGAGTATCCGGGCATTTATCGAGTTTATCCGGTACGCCATCACCATCAGCATCCTTTTTCTTGGCTTTACCGGGAGTAATATATAAACCCACCGAATTTTCGAGGAATTTATCATTACCGCTTTTGGAAACCGGGGCCACCGCACCAGTAGTTCCATCAATCTTATCCGTAAAGGGAAGTAAAAGTGCGGTTTGCACAGTAAAACTAACCGCCGGGCTGAGCCGAAGATTCAATCCTGCTCCGGCATAAAGATTTGGGTTAATCATTTGCTGATCGGTATAGGTACCATTCTCACTCGTACCCATGGAAATAGAATAGTTTCCACCCACCCCGGCCAACAGGAAAGGTGCCAGAAAAGCCGTTTATTTTAAAATATACCCGTTATTGAATTTATACTTGGCCAGCAGGTTCAGATTGAACATGTCCGCCCGGAAATCAAGCCAGGTAGGCATTCCGGAAAGACCGGAATCATTACTATGAGCCCTGTCATAAAAGAAATGCCCCATTAAATCGAACGATGGATTCAGATATCTGGATGAACTGGCTCCAACAGCATATCCCTGCTTAAAGGAATAAAACTGGTTGGAATAATCGCCATTATATTCCATTACTCCGAAATGCGCCCCCAAGCCCCACTTATTGTCGGCATTCTGTGCATGGGATGCACCAACGCCCAATAAAATAATTGTTGTAAGGAGTAAAGTAATTCTTTTCATAAGGATAGGTTTAATTTTCAATTAGCAAAATTACAAAATTTCTTAATGTAAAGATATGCATTTATTTATCAAATTCTAATAAATAGCTGCTTAAAACTTTATTATTAAAGAGTTATAGATTTATTCCTTCAAATTGGATGATATAACATCTCTACTGGAAAAAGGTTTATCATTAATTAAAAGATTCCAAGTCCCAAAAACGATACAGGTGGTCTGTGATTTCCCCGCCGATAATATTCTCCAAGGCCAGACCGGTTTTACCAGGACCATAAACAGAATGGGTATCTAAACTAAACATTATTTCAAGCGATCCTTGAATGGTAAAAATGTCATAAAATCAACATGGTGAACCAGATAGGCTTCAGTTGTTCTTTTAACGAGATCCCCTTCATGGGCATGAGCCGCAATAATATGACAAACTTCCGCAGGAACATGACATTCCTCAGCCAGTGCCACACCAGAAAAAGGATGGCGCAGATAGGCTCCGTATTTTCCCTGCACCGCTTTCCCATCCTTCATTTCATACTCCAGTAGCTTGCCTACATCTGCGAGGATTGCGCCGGAGATCAGCACATCCATGTTTACGGGGAGGTCATCGCCAAAGAATTCCCGGCACTTCAAGCCGGCATCCCTGGCAATGTGGACCACTGCCCTTTTATGCGCCATAAAGGTAACCGTGAGGTTGGGTACCAGCAGGGTAAAAGGAATGGTATTAAGATCGTTTGCATCGAGAACACTGCGTTCCAGGGCAATTTCCCAGGTACGGGCAGTCTTTTCCCTCAGGTCGCCATCCTGAATCCACATCAATTCAGGCCATAATTCCAATACTTTCTGGTTCATAACTTTGTGATTATAGCATCTGCCATCTGCATGGTCGAGGCAGCACCATTATTAATAACATCCGGGGATCCGGTCATCTTCATCATGTCATAGGTTTTCACATTGCCTTCAACGATAATTTCGGAAACGGCCTTTTCAATCCTTGAAGCAATTTCGGTTTCACCGATGTGATTAAGCATCATACAGGCACTTGCAATCATTGCGATGGGATTGACAATGGATACCGGATAATTTGCATACTTGGGTGCAGAACCATGTGTTGGTTCAAAAACAGCAATTTCTTCACCGAGATTTGCAGAGCAGGCAAATCCCAGACCCCCTATCAATCCGGCAAAACCATCCGAAACGATGTCTCCGAACATGTTTCCAGCCACAATTACTCCATAGTCCTCCGGGTTTTTTGTCAGCCACATCATCTGTGCATCGATATTGGTATTCCAGAGTTGAATTTCAGGATACTCGTTCTTCTGCATTTCCTGAGCCATCTTATACATCATGCCGCTGGTTTCCCTGATCACGTTGGGTTTTTCGCAAAGCGTCACTGATTTATAACCATGTGTGCGCGCATGTTCAAAGGCAGCTTTCAAAATCCGGCCGGTGTATTTTTTAGTAAATATCCTTGCCGAAATGGAAATTTCCTCTTTTGGTACCTGTCCGAAGTTTTTCAGGAAGGACTTGTGCGTTTTAAATGCTTCATACACCTGCTCGGACGGGTTCGACCATTCCACACCACTATATAGACATTCTGTGTTTTGCCTGAAAATGACGGTATCGATGAACGGTTCTTCAATATTTCCTTCCGCTCCCCTGCGAATAAAGTTCAGTGGGTTTCCCAGATAAGTGCGGCAAGGACGAATGCAGATGTCCAGATCAAAGAGCTGGCGCATCCCAACTATCGGACTGGCATAAACAAACCCCTGTCCCTGCAGGTGCGGAGCCAGCTCTGCAGCGGCAGCATCTTTCGGCTTTGAGGTGATGGCACCGAAAAGCCCAATCTTGTATTTTTCAAGAAGTTTGATCGTTCGATCCGGCAAAGGGTTTCCTTCGTTTTTCCAGAACTCCCAGCCGATATCGCCATACACATATTCTGCTTCAAAACCGGCCGCATCCAGAACACGGATCGCTTCGTTTAAAACAACGGTCCCAATGCCGTCACCAGGCATGGCAACAATGGTTCTTTTACTCATAACTCTTTATAAATTAGTTTGTTTACTCCTAAATTTCGTTTAAGTAAAGATAGTTTTTTTTATTATCCAACCAATGGCACACGATTAGGCTTATCTTTACAGAAAACCACTGCACATGTCAGAAATATTGAACCTTCAACCATCCGCAATTTGGAAGCATTTCAACGAAGTGCTGAATATCCCGAGACCCAGTGATCACGAAGAGCAAATCCGTGATTTTCTAATAGAATTCGCACGCAACCGGCAGCTTGAATGCCAGGCGGATGAGGCAGGCAATCTGATCATCCGAAAACCTGCTTATCCAGGAATGGAAAACCACACGGGTGTTTGCCTGCAAAGCCATTTGGACATGGTATGTGAGAAAAATGCAGATACGGAATTTAACTTTTTTACGGATGCGATCCAGGCATTTGTGGATGGCGATTGGGTTAAAGCCAGAGGAACCACCCTGGGTGGGGATGACGGAATCGGAATCGCTGCACAAATGGCGGTTCTTGATGACATTCAGCTTATTCACGGTCCGCTGGAGTGCCTGTTCACCGTAGCGGAAGAGACCGGGTTAAATGGAGCATTCGGCATTAAACCGGGTTTTATTAAAAGCACCATTCTTCTGAACCTCGATTCCGAGGATGAAGGAGAACTTTTTATCGGATGTGCCGGGGGTATCGATCTGACAGCCTGGTTTGATTACCTGAGGGAATACGTACCCGAAGGTTATCTGGCAATAAACCTGGAGGTTAAAGGACTTACTGGCGGTCATTCCGGAGACGACATACACAGAGGACTGGGAAATGCAAACAAAATTCTCAACCGTTTCCTGTGGGAAAATGCGGATGATCTTGAAATGCGCCTGGCACATTTTAAGGGTGGAAATCTTCGAAATGCCCTTGCACGGGAGGCGGAAGCCCTGATTACGCTGCCTCAAACAAAAAAAGCAGAACTCATCCGGCGATTTCTGGATTAC
>JBBQOG010000120.1:0-8637 GCA_038330665.1 Bacteroidales bacterium | reverse complement strand
AGCATTTTACGGATAATGATTATGATATTGTGTTTTTCCTCGATGCGGAAGACAATTTTTCGCTTCAGTCAGTTTTATGGCAATCCAGGGCCCGCATGTTTGCCGGTCCGGAGGGATTTTGCAAAGGAGTATTTGATTTTGAAATCAGCCTGAACGAGCGGACCGATCTGCCCTATCTGGCTGAAAATCTCATCAAATATCTTCAGTCCATACAAAACAAGCTGGAAGTTAAACCAGTAGAAGAATCCACAAAGCTTTTCTGATATGGTAATAACACTTATTCGCGGTGCTGGGGTAGTTTTGGTCATTCTATTCACCCACGACGGTTCCGTTGATTATCCGTCACTCAGACAGATCACCGGACACACCCTTACCCAAGGCATTGATTTCCTGGTGGCCCTTGGCACCACAGCAGAAACTCCTACGCTTGATCAGGAGGAGAAGAGAAAGGTTGTACAAACCATTTTGGAAACCAATAATGGCCGTAAACCGGTCGTTCTGGGCCTTGGCGGGAATGATACCCGTGCGGTGGTAAGGCAGATCCGCGAGCAGGATTTTGATGGAATCAATTTTCTGCTAAACGTGGCACCCTATTATAATAAGCCTAATCAAAACGGACTTTTGGCTCATTTTGAAGCTATTGCAGGAGCCAGCCCGGTACCGGTGATTCTTTATAATGTTCCCGGTCGGACCGGCTCCAATATCAGCGCTGAAACTACTCTGCGCCTGGCTCGCGAGAATAAGAACATCGTAGCAGTCAAGGAAGCCAGTGGCAATCTGGACCAGATCATGACGATTATCAGGGACCGGCCTGAAGGGTTTGCTGTTTTTTCCGGCGATGATGCACTGACCCTGCCGCTTCTCGCACTGGGAGCCGATGGGGTGATTTCGGTGATTGCCAATACATGCGCCGACCGGATGAGTCAGCTGGTGTCAGCCCTGTCCGAAGCAAATCTCGCCAGAGCCCAAAAGCTTCATTATGAAATGCTGGAACTGATTCATTTGATCTTTGCCGAAGGAAGCCCTGCCGGAATTAAATGCACGCTGAAGCACATGGGTTTGTGCAACGATCAGGTGAGATTACCGTTAACCTGTGTTTCGGATAGCCTGAGCCTTCGAATTCTCGAAAACCTGAAATCACTGAAGATCGTTTAATCAGGCCAATCCGTGAAGTTCGTTCCCGCCGTGGCAATTCTTGTATTTCTTGCCACTGCCGCACGGACAAGGATCGTTGCGTCCGATTTTCTTTTCCACACGAACCTGCTGTATCTGTTTTGGTGCCGGAGGTCCGCCCGGTTCCGTTGATGAGCCGGGGGCATAGGATGGCATATCGGTTTTACTGGTCTGGTACTTACTCATATCCAGCTTTTTGCGGGCCTGTGCCTGTTTAACCTGATCGGGTTCACTGATCGGAATCTGTCCTTTCATCAACATGGAGATCACCTCCTTGTTAACCTTATCAATCATATTTTTGAACAGGTCAAAAGATTCAAGCTTATAAATCAATAGCGGATCCTTTTGTTCGTAACTGGCATTCTGAACCGATTGTTTCAGTTCATCCATCTCCCGCAAGTGCTCTTTCCAGGCATCATCGATTGTGGCCAGGATAACGGCTTTCTCAAAGCCTTTAACCAGTTCCCGGTTTTGTGTTTCGTATGATTTTTTGAGGTTGGTACTGATGTGGATTGTTTTCTGACCATCCGTAATCGGCACCATAATGTTCTCATACTGATGGGCCGCGCGTTCATAAACATCCTTGATGACAGGCCAGGCCTGCTGGGCCATGTAGCGGTTCTTGGCCTCAAAAACCTTCATTAATTGCTGGTTGAGCGATTGACTGATCTGTTCGCTTCTGGAGTCCAGAAACTCTTCTTCTGTAACCGGCGAATCGATTGCCAGATACCGGATCAGATCCAGGCGGAATGATTCATAATCCTCATTACCACGGGTCTCTTCTACGATCGAGCTGCTGAGATCGGACATCATATTGGCGATATCCATTTCGATGCGCTCACCAAAAAGGGCATGCCGGCGGCGGCGATAAACCACTTCGCGCTGATTGTTCATCACATCATCATATTCCAGCAATCGTTTCCTGATTCCAAAGTTATTCTCCTCCACTTTTGTCTGGGCACGTTCAATCGACTTGGTTATCATGGAATGCTGAATCACTTCTCCATCCTTCAGACCCAGCCGGTCCATCATTTTGGCAATACGGTCAGAACCGAACAGGCGCATCAGATCATCTTCCAGGGAAACAAAGAACTGTGAGCTTCCCGGATCCCCCTGTCGCCCTGCACGACCCCGCAACTGGCGGTCGACACGACGCGACTCATGCCGCTCCGTACCCAGAATGGCCAGTCCGCCGGAATCCCTGACGTTGGGGTGCAATTTAATATCGGTACCCCTACCGGCCATGTTGGTCGCAATGGTTACCGCACCCGGCTGACCCGCTCCGAGAACAATCTCGGCTTCACGCT
Source organism: Bacteroidales bacterium (assembly GCA_038330665.1). Taxonomy (GTDB): domain Bacteria; phylum Bacteroidota; class Bacteroidia; order Bacteroidales; family UBA12481; genus UBA12481. The sequence continues at coordinate 6,157 of JBBQOG010000120.1, read as the reverse complement.
GGTGTAATTTGGCATTCAATACATTATGCTTGATGCCACGGATTTTAAGCATTCTGCTGAGCAATTCAGAAATTTCAACGGAAGTGGTCCCAACCAAAATAGCGCGACCCGCATTGACAATGGTCTCAATCTCCTCGATCACTGCGTTGTATTTTTCCCGCTTGGTTTTATATACCAGGTCTTCCCGGTCATCCCGGATAATTTTTTTATTTGTCGGGGTAACCACAACCTCCAGTTTGTAAATACTCCAGAGTTCACCGGCTTCCGTTTCAGCAGTACCGGTCATACCGGAGAGTTTATGATACATACGGAAATAATTTTGCAATGTAACCGTAGCATACGTTTGTGTAGCTGCTTCCACTTTCACATTTTCTTTTGCTTCAATTGCTTGATGCAAACCGTCTGAATATCTTCTTCCGTCCATGATACGGCCGGTTTGCTCATCCACAATTTTTACCTTATTGTCAATCAGCACATATTCCACATCTTTCTCGAATATGGTATACGCTTTCAGGAGCTGGTTGATGGTATGAACGCGTTCCGATTTAATGGAGAATTCCCGGATCAGATCATCCTTGCGCCTCAGTCTTTCATTGTCATCAACCGAAGTTCTCTCAATTTCGGCCATTTCCACGCCGATATCCGGAAGTACGAAGAATTCGGGATCCTCACCGTCGCCGGTGATCATGTCGATACCCTTTTCCGTGAGCTCAACCGAATTATTCTTCTCATCGATCACGAAAAACAGATTATCGGTCACCACATGCATATTCTTGCTGTTCTCCTGCATGAAGAAGTTTTCCGTTTTGTGCATCAGGGCCTTCATGCCCTCTTCGCTCAGATATTTGATCAGCGATTTTGTTTTCGGCAAACCCTTATGGGCACGAAGAAGAAGCTTCCCTCCCTCCTGCTCGTTCTGCTCGCCAATCAGTTTCTTGGCCTGAGTGAACGTTTCATTAAAGACGGTTCGCTGGGCGTTATAAAGTTTTACAACCCTCGGCTTCAACTCACCGAAAAGCTGGTCATCCCCTTTTGGTACCGGACCCGAAATAATCAGAGGGGTACGGGCATCATCAATCAGAACGGAGTCGACCTCATCCACAATAGCGTAGTTATGTCCTCTCTGTACCAGATCGTCAGGGGAAATGGCCATATTGTCACGCAGGTAATCGAACCCGAATTCATTATTGGTACCGAAAGTAATATCGGCCAGGTATGCCTGGCGGCGGGGTTCCGAGTTGGGCTGGTGCCTGTCAATACAATCTACGGTCAATCCGTGGAACTGAAAAATCGGTCCCATCCATTCCGAGTCACGTTTGGCGAGGTAATCGTTCACTGTAACGATATGGACCCCGCGTCCGGGCAAGGCATTCAGAAATACCGGCAGGGTGGCGACCAGCGTCTTTCCTTCTCCGGTAGCCATCTCGGCGATTTTACCCTGATGCAGGTTCAGGCCCCCGATCAACTGCACATCATAATGGACCATGTCCCATGTAATATCATTACCACCGGCCATCCAATGGTTTTTCCAGATAGCCTTATCCCCGTTGATGATGATGCTGTCACGGGTGGCGGCCAGATCCCGGTCGTATTCGCGTGCAGTTACCACGATCTCCTCATTTTCCTTGAACCGGCGCGAAGTTTCCTTCACAATGGCGAAAGCATGCGGAAGCAGGTCACTAAGTTTCTGCTCAAGCTTTTCCTTGATGGTCGTTTCAAGTTTATCTATGGTGGCAAAGGCTTTTTCGCGATCCTCCATTGGAATCTCATCCGCCTCAATTTTAGCCTTCAGCACGATAATCTCCTGGTCTTCTGCATCCACCGCATCATGAAGAGCCTGTTTCATGACCAATGTACGGTCACGCAGTGCATCGTTTGAGACGTTGACAAGTTCAGCTGTAAAAGCATTCACCTGCCCCACGATGGGCAAAGCATTTTTGTAATCCTTTTCAGATTTATTTCCAAAAAAACCTGAAATTATTTTATCTACTATTGACATCTTGATGTTTTTCTTTATTGATAGGTCAATTCCCAAGCCAAATCCGAATAATCGGAATAATTGTCAGTTGCATCAATCAAAATCAAGCCCCAGCGATTGCCGGAAAAGATCGAGGTCCGGGTTTTTCCTTTGCAGATGCTGATATTTTTCTTCCTGGGTATATATTTTTCTTTCTGTCTGTTCCTCAAGCACATCGGTTTGCATTTCGAGGTCGCGCTGACCCGACCGGTTTCTGAGGAATTGCATCAGTTCTGTTTGAATATTCCGGATGGCCTTCTCCTGTAAGGGGTTATTCAGTTTTAAAATAATCTTATTGTCAGGGGAAAGTTCGGGTAATTGCGTGGTAAGGGTGCTGTGCAACCGGGGCTGGTCCTCCTTCAGTTGTCCGGCAAATTCAAGCCAGTAAGTCTTTAAAAGAGTGCTGGTTAAAGCCTCTGGCTCTGCTTGTGGCTCTGCACCTTCAATACCCTGATCGGGCTCGCTGGCAGGTTCCTGTTCCGGTGTTTTGCGAGTATTCAAATCGCTCAGTCGCGTCATCGGAGCCATGGGACTTCTTTGCGGGGATGGCTGAGCCGCCGGGGTAGGTGCTACAGTGGCGGGGCGGATATTCCTGGGTTCAGCAGCCACAGGAACTTCAACCGGCCTGGCATTTGATTCCTGAATCCTGGAAAGGCTGATTAATGCCAATTCAAGCATCAACCGCGGATCCTTTGCTTGCTTAAAGGCCAGATCACATCCATTCAGAATTTTAAGCCCCTGGTATAAAAAATCAATCGGGCAATCGGATGACATTTCCAGGTACCTTTTACCGATCTCTTCACCTACTTCAAGCAGACTAATGGTTTGCGGATCCTTGCTAACCAGGAGGTCCCTGAAATGGGTGGATAATCCGGAAATGAAATTATGCCCATCGAATCCCTCTTCCAGGATCTGATTAAATACCAGCAGCGCTTTTCTGAAATCACCGGTAAGAAACAAGGTGGTTAACTGAAAAAAGTACTCATAATCAAGCACATTCAGGTGATCTATCACCTGTTGATAGGTAACCTTATCCCCGCAGAAACTCACTACCTGGTCGAAAATAGAAAGGGCATCCCGCATGGCGCCGTCCGCCTTTTGGGCAATGATGTTCAGTGCAGAGTTCTCTGCCTGAATATTTTCCTTATCGGCAATGAGCTGCAATTGGGCAATAATATCCCTGATCTGAATCCGGTGAAAATCAAATACCTGGCAACGTGATAAAATCGTGGGCAGGATCTTGTGTTTTTCGGTGGTGGCCAATATAAATATGGCGTGGGCCGGGGGCTCTTCAAGTGTTTTCAGGAAAGCATTGAAAGCCGCCTGCGAAAGCATGTGAACCTCATCAATGATATAAACGCTGTACTTTCCGGTTTGTGGAGGGATCCGAACCTGCTCAATCAGGTTCCGGATATCTTCCACATGGTTGTTTGAAGCGGCATCCAGTTCATGTATGTTAAACGACCGGCTCTCCTGAAAGGTAAGACAGGCTTCGCATTCATTACAGGCTTCCGTTTCCGGAGACAGATGAGTGCAATTGATCGTTTTGGCAAATATCCTCGCACAGGTGGTCTTCCCCACCCCCCTGGGTCCGGTAAAAAGGTACGCATGAGCCAGATGATTACCTGAAATTGCATTCTTCAGCGTTCGGGTAATCGACGGCTGGCCAACAACCGTCTCAAAACTGTCTGGCCTATATTTCCGGGCACTTACAATAAATTGCTTTTCCATTTCCGGCTATTTTAAGCTTTGCAAAAGTATAAATAAGATGCATAAAAATTGCCCCTAATTCCGCGACGGGTCAAACGTTTGCAGTAATCAGATTTATTTCTATCTTTGCAGCCCGATATTAAGAAGTATAATTATTAATAACACATGATGAATCAGTACGAAACCGTTTTCATTGTAACTCCCGTTTTGTCTGAAGAACAGATGAAGGAAACGGTTAAAAAGTTCTCTGGTTACCTTGCCGAAAATGGCGGGGAAATCGTGCACGAGGACAACTGGGGCCTCCGTAAGCTGGCATACCCGATTCAAAAGAAATCGACGGGTTTTTACCATCTTATTGAGTTCAAGTCCGGTGGAGAACTAATTAACCGCCTCGAGGTGGAGTTTCGTCGTGATGAGAGGATCATCCGATTTTTGACTGTCAAGCTCGACAAATTTGCTGTTGAGTATAATCTGAAACGCCGTAGACTGGCGAGTAATGAACCAAACCGCGAAAATAAGGAGGAGTAAGTTATGGCATCCAGTCAATCAGAAATCAGATATCTTACACCGCCCACAGTAGATGTGAAGCGGAAAAAGTATTGCCGCTTCAAGCGCAATAAAATCAAGTACATTGATTATAAAGATCCTAACTTCCTCAAGAAGTTTCTAAATGAGCAAGGGAAAATTCTTCCCCGCCGTTTAACCGGTACTTCCCTGAAATTCCAGCGGAAAATTGCTCAGGCTGTCAAGCGGGCCCGGCACATTGCCATCCTGCCGTATGTAACCGATATGATGAAATAACTAGCGGAGGTAAATCATGGAAATTATTTTAATACAGGACATGACCAACCTGGGTCATAAGGATGATGTGATCAAAGTCCGCAATGGTTACGGCCGGAATTACCTGATTCCACAAGGATATGCGATCCTGGCCACCGAATCGGCTAAGAAGATGCACACCGAAAATATGCGTCAGCGCTCACATAAGGAACTGAAGAAACGCGAAGATGCACTTGCCATTGCCGCAAAACTCAATACAGTTGAATTAAAGATTGGTGCCAAAACATCCACAACCGGAAAAATTTTCGGTTCGGTGAACACCATCCAGATTGCTGAAGCCCTTATCGAAAAAGGCTTTGAAGTGGATCGCAAAAACATCACTTTAAGCGAAGATTCGATCAAGGAAATCGGAACCTTTAAGGCTACTGTCAAGGTTTACAAAGACATCAAGGCTGAACTCAGCTTCGAAGTTTATTCAGAATAACGCAATCGTAGAGACGCATAATTATGCGTCTCTACATTACTGATTAAAAAAAATGGTCGCAGGGTTTTCCCTCCGGCCATTTTCTTGTAGATACGGATAATAATCCGTCTCTACGAGCATCCGTCTCTACGTAATGTCAAATGCCCTATAATTCCCTGACAGCGATAGTATCAATCTCCACTTTCGCGCCCAGCGGTAGTTTTCCGATCTGAAGCGCGGCACGGGCCGGTGGCTCAGCGGTAAAATAGCTCCCGTAAACCTCGTTCATGGCTTTAAAATCAGCGATATCCTCGAGGTAGCAGGTACATTTAACCACGTGGCTGAAATTCAGTCCGGCAGCATTCAGAATGGCGCCGATGTTTTTCATGACCTGATGGGTCTGTACGGTTATATCCCCTTCCAGAATCTTTCCTGTTTCAGGTACAATGGGAATCTGTCCGGAAATAAAAATCAGACTTCCGGTGTCGATGGCCTGACTGTAGGGTCCAATGGCTGCCGGAGCATGCGGAGTGGTAATGATCTGTTTCATTTGTAAATAATTTTATGGTTTCAAACGGTTTATCTTTTCGTTAAACTGGTTACAGATTCTGATTTATTGATCTCTCCAGTCTTTCCTTTTTTCATATTTGATATCCTTTAACAATGCTGCCTTGGCATGCAAGCTAAAGGTATAGCTTTTGTATGCTCCAAAGGGGACCAGGCTAATACCCATTTCCCAGCAATGCAGGTCACGCGTAATTCCAAGCGTGGTGTACGTAAACTTTTGGCTGACAAAGTCATACCCGGAATTAAACGAGATCCCCCACTTCTCGGTCAGGGTCAGGTTTCCGGATAACCTGAGCGTTTGGGTAATTTTACTGTCCACATAAGGCTTGGAGTATCGGAAATTGTACCCTACCGAGAGATTCCACTTGGTTTTAAAATCATAGGTGTCCAGTGAAGTTGGGTTCAGGTCATCCGGTCTTTTCTGCGACGTCTTGGAAGATTGCGAACTCTGCTGCTTTGATTTCAGCGGTAGTGAAAAATCGAGCGAGAAATTCGCATCCGTCAAACGGGCCAGCTTACCCGTTTTTGAGACCTCAAACGCATTGATCGTCCGAAAGGAAGTGTAATTGTTCGACCGTACTGAATCGATCGCATAGGCGTTAAATACGGACTGGAACGAC
>JBBQOG010000119.1:0-8737 GCA_038330665.1 Bacteroidales bacterium | reverse complement strand
TCACCTGCTTCCCCTTAAATTTTTACTCTGACGCACCGGGACATCGGTTTGCTCCAGAAACTCCATCCATAGCTGATCCTGTGGAGGTTCAGCCACCACCTCAATTTCTTCCTTAGTCACCGGATGTTTAAACCGGATACGGCGGGCATGCAAATGAATGCCACCATCAGTATTCGATCTGGCAAATCCATATTTCAGGTCGCCTTTAATCGGACAGCCAATTTTAGCCAGTTGGCAGCGGATCTGGTGATGCCGGCCGGTTTGCAGATCGACCTCGAGAAGGTAAAAACTGTTGGTCGTACCAATCAGCCGGTAGGTCAGACGCGCTTCCTTGGCACTGCCTTTGGGTTTGGGATAGGCAAAACTCTTATTCTGTTTTTCATCCTTCTTCAGGTAATGGACCAGCTCTCCCTCTTCCGTTTCCGGACGGTTTTTCACCACTGCCCAGTAGGTTTTCTTTACTTCGTGGTCCTTGAATTGCTGGTTCATGCGTGACAAAGCCTTGCTGGTCCGGGCAAAAATTACGGCACCCGTAACCGGCCTGTCAAGGCGGTGCACCACACCCAGAAAAACATCCCCCGGCTTTTTATACTTTCTTTTGATATAGGCTTTCACCTTATCACCCAAAGCCTCGTCACCTGTCTTATCCGGCTGAACCAGGTCTGCAACCTGCTTATTTATGATAATCAGATGATTATCTTCATATAATATATCCATAAACCCTTTCTCTCTTAAAACTAAACTCCTAAACTCCTAAACTCCTAAACTCCTAAACTCTTAAACTCCTAAACTCCTAAACTCCTAAACTCCTAAACCTCCTAATACTGTTCCTTTTCGTTCGGAAAATCCAGATCCTTAACATCGGTAATATACCGGGTAACCGCACCTTTGATCTCATCAAACAAGTTGTGATACCGACGAAGGAAGCGGGGCGAAAAATCCTGGGTAATGCCCATCATATCATGAAAAACCAAAACCTGACCATCGCATTTCAGCCCCGCTCCGATCCCGATAGTCGGGATTCGTATGGAATCAGTCACCTGACCGGCAAGTGCAGCAGGAATTTTTTCGAGAACGATGGCGAAACAACCGGTTTCTTCCAGCTGCCTGGCATCGCTCATCAGTTTCTCGGCTTCGGCTTCTTCCTTGGCGCGCACCACATAAGTTCCAAATTTATGAATGGATTGTGGCGTGAGCCCAAGATGCCCCATCACCGGAATTCCGGCCGAGAGAATCCGTTCCACCGATTCCACAATTTCCAGTCCGCCTTCCAGTTTAACCCCACCGGCTCCCGTTTCTTTCATGATTCGGATAGCAGACTGCAAAGCCTCCTTGGAATTTCCCTGATAGGTTCCGAATGGCATGTCTACAATAACCAAGGCGCGCGATATTCCTCTTACCACAGAAGCACCGTGATAAATCATCTGATCCAGTGTGATGGGAAGGGTCGTTTCAAAACCGGCCATAACATTGGAGGCCGAATCCCCAACCAGAACCACGTCGATTTCAGTGCTGTCCAAAATCCGTGCAGTGGAGAAATCATAAGCGGTAATCATAGCGATTTTATCACCCCTCATCTTCATTTCCTGAAGCACATGGGTCGTCACTCTTTTTATCTGCTGATGAACTGACATCTTATGCGACTTTAGTATTCAATGAATTCACTAATTTTATAGGCTGTAAAGGTATGATTATTTTGAGCAAGCATTTGGAATTATTGCTTTTGATCCTTTTGTCAGTTCTGGCGTCCTGCAAGAATGATATGAATGTGATGGCCCCTTATCAGGCGGTCCCGGTGGTTTATTGCCTGCTTAATCCAAATGACACGGTTCAATACCTGAGACTGGAAAAAACTTTCCTGGGGGCAGGCAACGCTTATGATATGGCCAAAATTGCGGATTCGATCTATTACCCGGAAGCACAGGTGAACCTGGAGAAATGGTTGAACGGGGTGATGAAGGAAAGGATGGCGCTCGAACTGACCGCCGTGCCGGCACGCGAAAGTGGAATTTTTACCAGCGATCCCAATTATTTGTACCTGCTAAAAAATCCAGTTCAGGCAGATTGTGAATACCGGCTGAATATCAGCATTCCTTCGTCGGGGACCACAATCTCCGCCACCACCCGAACATTCGGCAGCTTTAAGATCATTCGGCCGGAATCATACAAGAAAAACCTGGCCTTTTCGAGCTATGACAATTATCAGACTGTCGAATGGCTCACCTCGCCCCTCACCCGGATCTATCACCTTAATATTCTATTTCACTACCTGGAAGTGGTCAACAAGGACACGGCAAAACTGACAGCCACCTGGAATATCGGTGATTTCATCTCGGTTAATTCACTTGGCGGGGAGAAAATGAACGCGGATGTGCTGCAAAGGAATTTTTACAAGTGGATCGGAAGCCGGCTGGCCAAGCCTGCGGGAAATGTCCAGCGGATTGCCAGCAAACAGGCTATTGATTTCGTTTTCACGGTGGGGGGTGAGGACCTTTACACCTATATGCAGATATATAAAGATGACGGGGGACCGCCAACGGAAAAACCCGTCTATACCAATGTAACGAATGGAATCGGATTGTTTTCCGCGCGACTCGACCAGTCTGTGAAAGGCAAATCCCTCTCCGATCACTCCATCGACTCCCTCGCATACGGAATCTACACCAAGCATCTTGGCTTTGCTGACAGCCAGAACGACTATTATTTCACCGGTTTCTGAATAGAATTCTGTCGTTTTGTCACCCCAACCTGATTGGCACAATGCTTGAACGGGTTATGTAAATAATAATTGAAATCCCGTAAATCATGGGCAAAATAATAGGAATAGATCTTGGGACCACTAATTCATGTGTGTCCGTTATGGAAGGCAGTGAACCGGTAGTAATTCCCAACAGTGAAGGTAAAAGAACAACTCCATCAGTTGTCGGGTTTATCGAGAATGGCGAACGCAAAGTCGGAGACCCTGCAAAAAGGCAGGCGATAACCAACCCGACAAAAACCATTTCGTCAATCAAACGGTTTATGGGTGAACGCTATAGCAGTCTCAGTAAAGAGATTCGAAGGGTTCCCTTTACTGTTCAGCAAGGCGAAAATGATACCCCGCGTGTGGTGATCGACGACCGGAAATATTCTCCGCAGGAGATTTCGGCCATGGTTCTCCAGAAGATGAAAAAAACCGCCGAGGACTACCTCGGACAGGAAGTTACAGATGCGTTAATCTGGGTACCCGCCTATTTTAACGACTCGCAGCGCCAGGCCACCAAAGAGGCCGGTGAAATTGCCGGGTTAAATGTCCGCAGAATCATAAATGAACCCACAGCCGCCGCACTGGCATACGGTCTTGACAAAAAAGGCAAAGATATGACCGTGGCTGTTTTTGACCTTGGTGGTGGTACTTTCGATATTTCCATCCTCGATCTGGGTGACGGAGTATTCGAAGTGAAATCAACCAATGGAGATACTCACCTGGGTGGTGATGATTTCGACCAGATGGTTATCGACTGGCTGGCTGAAGATTTTCTTAAAGACGAAGCCATTGATCTTCGTAAAGATCCGATGGCACTCCAGCGATTAAAAGAAGCTGCGGAGAAGGCTAAAATTGAACTTTCCAGTTCAACCTCCACCGAGATCAACCTTCCTTACATTATGCCGGTTAACGGAATTCCAAAACATTTGGTAAAAACCCTTACCCGCGCCAAGTTTGAACAACTTTGCGACAAGCTGATTCAATCCACGATTGAACCTTGCCGGAAAGCTGTGAAGGATGCAGGTATTACCACTGCCAAAATTGACGAGGTCATACTGGTTGGCGGATCGACCCGGATTCCGGCCATTCAGAAAATTGTTGAGGAATTCTTTGGCAAGGCCCCTTCAAAAGGGGTGAACCCTGACGAAGTGGTAGCAGTCGGTGCTGCAATTCAGGGGGGTGTGCTCAGCGGTGAAGTACACGACGTACTGCTGCTCGATGTGACTCCGTTGTCCCTGGGTATTGAAACCCTCGGTGGCGTTTTCACCAAGCTGATTGAATCCAACACCACGATTCCGACCAAAAAAACAGAAACCTTTACTACAGCTGCGGACAGTCAGCCCTCTGTAGAAATTCATATCCTCCAGGGTGAAAGATCGATGGCCGCCCAAAACCGCACCATCGGACGATTCCACCTCGACGGGCTGCCGCCGGCACCTCGTGGAATTCCACAAATTGAAGTCACATTCGACATCGATGCCAATGGTATTCTGCATGTGTCTGCAAAAGATAAAGGGACCGGACGTGAACAGAAAATCCGGATCGAAGCGTCCTCGGGATTGACGGATGCCGAAATCAAGAAGATGCGCGATGAGGCCCAGCAGTTTGCAGATGAAGATCAGAAACAACGTGAGAGGGTCGACAAGCTTAATCATGCCGACACCCTGATTTTCCAAACCGAAAAGCAACTGAAGGAATTCGGCGATAAATTACCCGCCGATAAAAAGCCACAGATTGAAGACGCACTGGCAAAACTGAAAGATGCACATAAGAATCAGGATATCGACGCTATTGACAAGGCCTCGGCCGAACTCAATATGGTATTCCAGGCCGCTTCAGAGGAAATGTACAAACAGGGTCAGCAGGGCGATCCCCAGCAGGGAGCCGGTAATCAGGCAGGTCCGGATGCCAATGCCGGTGATGGCAGGGGTAAAGACTCTGAAGTAACTGATGTTGACTTTGAAGAGGTAAAATAAATTGGATATCGGGAAAACTTTTAGTGAACCGATATGTTTAACCAAGAAATTAAAAAAACGATATGGATACATTAATAGGAAAAGCTGCACCGCATTTCAGCGCCAACGCGGTAATCAACGGAAATGACATTGTAGAGAATTTTTCATTGGATCAGTACCTGGGTAAGAAAGATGTAGTCTTCTTCTTTTATCCTTTGGATTTTACATTTGTTTGTCCAACCGAACTGCTTGCTTTCCAGGAGAAACTCGCGGAATTCGAAAAACGAGGCGTGGCTGTGGTAGCCTGCTCGGTGGATTCCGAATTCTCGCATTGGGCCTGGTTGAATACTGAGTTGAAAAACGGTGGAATTAAAGGGGTGAAATACCCGATTGTTGCTGATTTGACCAAAACCATCGCCTATAATTTCGGTGTACTGGCCGGCGATTATGATTATGATGACAATGGGAACCTGATCTTTACCGGTGCTGCCCAGGCTTATCGCGGATTATTCCTGATCGATAAGACCGGAACCGTGCGCCATTGCGTAATTAACGACATGCCTCTGGGCCGCAGTGTGGATGAGGCTTTACGGATTGTCGACGCGCTGCATCATTTTGAAAAATTCGGTGAAGTTTGCCCGGCAAACTGGCACGAAGGTGATAAGGCTATGAAAGCAACAGCTGCCGGAGTTGCAGAATATCTGGGCTCAAAGTAGTAAGGAATTAATTTTCATATAATAAACTTGTCAAGGGTTGCGTTCAAAAGAGCGCAACCCTTTGTATTTTTGTGCTGAAATAAATATTATGTGGAAATTAATTATCATACCTCTTCTCGGGTTCTTTGTTCAGGCAAACGGACAAACCGATACGCTTAACCGGACCGACAATCAGGGCAAAAAAACAGGGTATTGGGTTTCCCGCAATCTCTCTGGAGCGAAGGCATACGAGGGGTATTTCCGGGAAGGACGTCCGGCAGGACGCTTTCTGCGTTATCATCCGAATGGCAAAACAAGCGCGGAGATGAACTATCAACCTGACGGCAAAACGGTTGATGCCAAGCTTTTCGATACGGAAGGAAAGTTGAGGGCGGAGGGGCAATACAGCAATCAGATTAAAGACGGGACCTGGTCATTTTATGCCACAACCGGAAAACCTTTATTCAAAATACACTACAGCCAGGGCAAGGTCAACGGAGAGGCTGTCCGATATGATGCACTCGGTAATGTCGCGGAAATGACCCATTGGTTGCAAAACTCACTGAACGGATTGCAGATTATTTTCTATCCCAGCGGCGGTCCACAGGCCCGGATAAATTATCGGGCCGGCACCATTGACGGGCCTTATGAGCTGCTTTACGAGGACGGGGGCACGGAGGTTCGCGGAGTCTATGCAGGTGGGCTAAAGAGCGGCAACTGGCAATATTACAAATCCGACGGACAAATCGATTATCAGCTGGAGTACCAGCAGGGAACACTGTTAAATCCGGATATTCTTGACGCACGGCAGCGCAAATCGTTCGACGAATATGAAAAAAACAGGACCCGTTTAAAGGATCCGCAGGAATTTCTAAGCAATCCGGAAGAATTGCTGATCAGATAATTCTATATTCACACCTTGCTACAGCACACCATGAAAAAAACAGGGTCAGTTCTTTTGATTTGGATGGTCGCTCTTCAGTTGATCTCGCAAACAGCACCCGGCAAGTACTGGCTGCAATTCACCGATAAGGCAAACACCCCCTTTAGCGTCGACCGGCCACAGGATTTCTTATCTCAACGCTCCATTGAGCGCAGAGCCCGGTATCATATTGACATCACCGAACAGGACCTTCCCGTAAATCCCATATACATGGATTCTATCCGAAAACTGGGGGTCGAGGTATTCAATCAGTCGAAATGGTTTAATGCAGTGACCATTGCCACAAATGATACGGCAAAGCTTTCATTGATCAGAAAACTCGGATTTGTCAGGCAACTGAAGTCCGTGCAGCGAACAAAATCCGCCACCGCAGGAGTCGACAAGTTTGCCATGGAAATCACAACCGGTCCGGCAATGAAGTTTCAGACCGATACCACCCTGCTTTCCTATGGTGCAGCCTCAAGGCAAATTGGCATGTTGAACGGGCACATCCTTCACAACCAGGGGTTTCAGGGACAGGATATGATCATTGCAGTATTGGATGCCGGATTTCGGAATCTCGACATCAACCGTGCATTTGATTCCCTGTGGATGAGCAACCGTGTGGTGAGTACCTGGGATTTTGTCAACCGCCAGCCCTTAACTTATGATGGGCACTCTCATGGAGCTCAGACTATGTCGATCATGGCTGGTAATCTTCCAGGCGAATTGGTTGGATCGGCCCCAAAAGCATCCTATATCCTCCTGCAAACCGAAGATCCTGCAACGGAATATCTCATTGAAGAGGACAACTGGGTTGCAGGCGCCGAATATGCCGATAGCGCAGGTGCCGACCTGATCAGCTCTTCGCTCGGTTATTCCACTTTTGATGATCCCACCATGAATCACACCTATGAAGATATGAACGGTCAGACAGCCCGCATCTCCCATGCTGCGGATTTTGCCACCGGTAAAGGGATCCTGGTGGTTTCCAGTGCAGCCAATGAAGGGGCAACCTCCTGGCATTATATCACGGCACCGGCAGATGCTGACAGTATCCTCACAGTGGGTGCGGTGGATTCATTGGGCCATTATGCTTCTTTCAGCTCAACGGGCCCCACCTTCGACAGAAGGATCAAACCCAATATTGCCGCACAAGGTTCGATGACTGCCATCGTAAGCACCGCTGGAAATGTGATCCGTGGAAACGGAACTTCATTCAGTTGTCCGCTGGTTTGCGGCCTGACCGCCTGCCTGTGGCAGGCCAACCGCTCGCTCAAACCACTGGAACTTATCCGGGCTATTGAAGAAAGTGCATCCCGGGCAAGCAATCCGGATTCCCTCATCGGTTATGGAATTCCGGATTATGGCAAGGCGCTCTTTCTGGTCCAGGGAATCTCACCGATCCAGCTCAGTTCTGAATCGATGTTCAAAATCTATCCGAACCCTTCCTCCGGCAAACTGATCATCGAATTTTATTCACATGACAGTCAAAACATTACTGTCCAATTATTTAGTTCCCGGGGCGAATTACTGTTCACAAAACCAGTCGCGGTGGGTTATACCTCGCTCAATCGGATCCCCATTGATGAATTCCAATCGGTTCCCACCGGCATATACCTGATCAGGATCCTCACCCCCACCGGTCATCATGAGCAACGAATCGTGAAGGTCCGCCAATACATTCCTTAATCAAGGTTAACATGGCGGAAAAGGAACCTCTGAGCTTATTCGAACTGAACCGGCAGATACGCCTGACTCTCCAGGCAGGATTTCCGCAATCGGTTTGGGTGATCGCAGAAATCAGCGACCTGACCCTTAACCGCACAGGACATTGCTATCTTGAACTCATTGAAAAAGAGCCCACAAGCGACAAAATTCTGGCACGATCCCGGGCCACCATCTGGGCATCAACCTATCGGATGCTCAGTACTTATTTTGAGTCTTCAACCGGGCAAGAGCTTGCACCCGGTATAAAGGTGCTGGTTAAAGCCGATATTGAATTTCATGAATTATATTCCATAAGCCTTAATATCAGAGATATTGAACCCAGCTTCACCATTGGAGACCTGGCTAAGAAAAGGCAGATGATCATCCGGAAGCTCGAGGAAGCCGGCGTTTTCGATATGAACAAGGAATTGGAGATGCCGTTGGTTCCGCAAAAAATTGCAATCATTTCGTCGCCTACTGCTGCCGGTTACGGAGATTTCATGGATCAGCTGCTGAACAATGCATGGGGCTATAAATTTTATACCCGACTGTTTCCGGCAGTCATGCAGGGTGAGGAAACCGGAAACTCGATCATCCATGCACTTGATTCCATCATGGCATACGAATCCTTTTTTGATGCCGTCGTGATCATACGCGGTGGGGGATCCAAACTCGACCTGAGCAGTTTTGACCATTTTGATCTGGGGTT
>JBBQOG010000118.1:0-8771 GCA_038330665.1 Bacteroidales bacterium | reverse complement strand
AGAGATACTATCGATTCAGTTGTGACGAATGCCATAACAGGTTTTATCCTTCTTGCGCTTATTCTATTTCTTATGCTCGGGGTAAGGATGGCGAGTATTGTTACTGGAACAATCCCTCTAGTTTTTATGAATATAATCCCCCGGCCAGGTTTAAACTGAGGTTATCAGTCAGATTATACCGGACTTTCAACCGGGGTTCGGGCGCCAGGTTGAATATGGCCGAATAGACCCTCAGATGGAGACCGGGTTCAATAATCCAGCGGGACAGCAGAATTTTAGTTTGAAACAGAATAATCGCATCACTGGTGTACAAATCATCAGTCATATGCATATCATCCCAACGGGTATATTGATATTGGGTATGAATGGCTGAAAACTCAGCAGCCCAGGTCAGTTCAAAATGCTCGAGTACATGAACCCCTTTCAGACTCAGATCGAGGTTGTCGTAGAGGGTTCCTTTGGGTGTTGTGGTCGGATCCACAAAATCGGCCGAATACCTGCTCATAGCCATCCGGTTGACAAACAGAAAATTACTTTGCGGCGGGGAAACGATAAATCCAAAACCTCCACCCGTTGTAGTCCAGCTGGAACTGACCGAATTCTTATAATTCACGGCATCGGAATAGTGCAGTCCGAAAATATCAAACAGGTTTCCATTCTTCTCCATAAATGAAACCTTGCCATAATAATCATTATAGCGGTAGGGCAAACCCAGTGAATCGAGCCAGGGATAAAGCACCGGAGCCGTCATCCGCAGATAGGATCCTTTGGTCGACAGAATATAGGATATCGATCCGATGGTGGAATCGGTCATCGGCTTAAGGGGCCCTTCGAGCATCAGTCCGTACCCGATATTCGACTGGCTAACGGTCCCATGGAATTCAGATCGGTTACCGGCCCGGGTGCGGATATCCATGATTGAGGAAACCCTGCCACCGAATCTCGCATCATAAGCGGCCGAATATACATCCACACTTTGAAGGATCTCCGTATCAAACACGGACATAAAGCCAACCGAGTGAAAGGGATTAATGACCGTCATGCCATCGAGAAGCACTTTATTATGAATGGGAGCACCGCCCCTGACATAAATCTGACCTCCCCGATCACCCGTAAAAATAACCCCTGGAAGTGTTTGCAGTACCTGGGCCATATCACTTTGAACTCCCAGCGTCGGCGTCTTTTCCATGGATTCAACGGTCATCCGTTGGGTACCTAAGGGTGTCATTCGCTCCCATCGCCGCCGGGAAGCCGTAATCGTGGCCTCCCCCAGCTGATAGTTCTTCTTCGCCATTTTTATCACCGTACTTTCCAACTTATCGGTTGCGATTGTAATCTGAATGCGTTGCTCCTCGAAACCGATACAACTGACTACCAGCGTGTAAGTCCCCAGAGGTATTTTTCGAATCAGAAAAAACCCGTATTCATTTGTTACGGACCCCAGATCCGTACCCAGTAGGGCCGCACTGGCCAACGGAATAATATAGCCGGATTCCTCCTCGTAAACATATCCTTTCAATTCACTTTTGGCCACGGCCGTCCGGGTTTGTGAAAACACTTCCGGATCCGTTAAAAACCAACTGAAAGCCAGGAAAACAAAAAGAATCCGTCTAGTCTTCATACCTGACCTCCCGGATAAGTTTTTTTAAATCAACCGGCGGTGCAGCAGGAAGATGGTCGATGGGAAATAATTCAGGACGGAATTTCAGTCCCGCGGTTTTATCATACAAAGGCAGGGAATCCATGAAAGCCCTATCCGGCAATATCCCCGCGCAATCCGAATGGCTGCTTGCGCCGAAGAAGCCAATGCCATTGCTGATATTGGTAAAAAACTGTTTGCGGTTATCATTGAATTTTATTCCCAGTTCAATATAATTCCGGATATTCTGGTCACCGCCCCAAACAGATATATTAAAACAGATCAGTTGACGGTAATTCAACCCGGAACAATCCGGTATAATCTGTTCAAAAATGCGATATGCATAGGACTTGGTTACATGCTGATTATTCTCCCTTCCCAGATTATTTTTCGTTGGACTGTACTCCGGTGGATCATCCACATACCGTGGCGGGAAAGACCAACTGGCACTCCGAAAAACCGTATCGCCCGATTCCATAATATCCACATACCGGATGGTGAACCCTACCAGATAGATATGCACCCGGGGAACTTCATAAAACCGGATATTAAAAGGGTCGCCCGGAGTGCTGAAGCTATACCGGATCCACGACCAGGTTGGGGCCCCAAGCTTGGGCTGGGGCACGGGAACTATTTTGGATTCTACGCGATCACCATTTTCGGGATTGGAAATAATCAACTTATATTCCATATTGATATCCGGAGTAAACCGGGTTTCATACACCTCATTCCGGGTTAAGGAAAATGATCCGGGATCTTTGGGATAAATCACCCGGTCGAGCAAATAAGTGGCATAATAACCTTTGAACCACTCCTGTATGGATACCTGAAGATCCGGTGAAGCAGAAAACTCGGTTGAATCTGAAAAAATGTCGTTGACCGAAGCATCTGTCACCGATGTCAGCCTGACCTTAATCTGTTGAATGGGATCGGTTGAATTCAAAAATCCAAAAACCACATATTGCTTATCCTGATTCACCTTAAACAGGTCGATGTCGCTGCTGCACCCATTCAATAATGGGATCAGGAGCAGGAGACCGATCAGGAATTTAAGTTTTTTCATCGACAGATTATAAGGTTTCCTTAACACATCTCACCGAAAAAGCGAACCGCCTGTTATCAGCCAGGCGGAATAGATCTCCCTGATGATCATCTGTCCGGTAAATCCGAACCCGGACAGAAAGGTCCCCGGATTGCGTGGAGGTCCAGAAGGTGGCGGTATGTCCCGGGAAATGATAATCCCGGTCATCAAATATTCCGTCGGGGTCCCTATATCCCAAAAGAACCGCATCAAACCCGGTGTTGCCGGACTCCCTCAACAGCCGCCAGATCGCTCCTTCAGATTGGTAATTATTATGGGTAACAGTCATGTCAGGAACCCATTTCTCCCCCCAGATCTGGTATGTCGGGACAAAATGAATGGCGGGAGCCCGAAAAACCGAAAGCATATTCTTCCAGTCGCTGTCGGTAGCCACGTGCCAGCCCGGAGGGCAGATGCCCCGGCTTCCTTCCGTAAAACTTTCACCCATCATTTCGTTCCAGGTATAGAGTCCGCCATTCAAACCCTCAGGATCGTCGCCGGGGTAAAGATATTTTTCAGTGATCCCGTTATAGGTCATTTCAGTGGAAGGATCAATAGGCGTCCCATAATTCAGATTCCGGCCGGTCCACCAGTAACTGCCCAGTTTGAATACCGGATACACCTGGCCATCGCGGGGATCGGTAATGGAATGAAGGCTATCGACAAATACAGTGACAAGATCAGCACCCACCGCACCATGCGAATCCTTAACCTCAACCTTAATTTCGTAAGTTCCGGGCTCCGGAAATGAGCAGGAATAGTTCTGCCAGCTTCCGAATTGGGTATCCCAGATGCCATCTCCGTTATAATCCCAACGATAGAGGAGCAAACTCTTGAGTCCGTCAGGATCCAGCGAATTGCCTGCATCCAGATCAAATACGGTATGGATATTACCTTCGGGCGGATAGCAGAAGAAAGCTGCGATGGGAGCTTTATTTTCCTGTTCGCAGGAAATTGCAAATAGCACGAAAAGGAAAAGGGAAATCCGGATTTTCATATTAGCTGTTTTTAGTATCCGGGGACCGCACTAATTTAGGTAAAATTATCTAAGATCCTCCACCGGAAGAATTTTCACCCAGGATTCACCCATGAGTGACGGGTTGGAATTCAAGTTAAGGCCCCCTGCCGACTGCCGACTGCCGACTGCCGACTGCCAACTGCCAACTGCTGACTGCCCACTGCCTTGTCCCTTCCGGGTTTTGTTATACCTTTGCGCCGCAAATGAAGAATACCGACCTGATCTCCTTTTGGTCAAAACATCCGAATCTCTTACGGATGCGGGATTTTTTTGCCTCAGAGAAAGATAAAACCCTTCATATTAATGGATTAACAGGCTCCAGTCCTTCGGTCATACTGGCTGCCCTGGCACCGCTCTATCGCCAGTCGCGGCTGATCATACTTGCCGAACGAGAAGAGGCTGCCTATTTTCATAACGACCTGGCCCATCTGCTCGGGGATGAACATGTATTTTTCTTTCCCTCCAGCTACAAGCGGGCCATACGAATGCAGCAGATCGACAAGGACAACGTGCTGATGCGGACCGAGGTCCTGAATAAGCTGAACACACCGAACGTGAAGCCGCTGATCGTTACCTACCCGGAAGCACTGCTGGAACGGGTGGTTTCCCGCAAGGAACTCCAGGCCCATACATTGAATGTTAAACCCGGCGAGAAAATCGACATGGATTTCATGATCGACCTACTCCAGCAATATGGCTTTCAGCGTTCGGATTTTGTATGGGAACCCGGCCAATATGCCGTACGCGGGGGTATTGTTGATGTTTTTTCCTATTCTGCCGAAAACCCCTACCGAATCGATTTTATCGGCGATGAGGTGGAAACCATCCGGAGTTTCAATGTCGAGGATCAGCTATCGAACCATAAGCTCGAGCGCATATCCATTATTCCCAATCTGAATGATCAGCTTACCGGATCGGCTATCCAGACGCTTTTTGAATTTCTGCCTGAAAACAGCCAGGTGTGGACGCGCGATCTCAACTTTTGTATCAACCGCATGGAGAATATCCTCCAGGCGATCGACATCAGTTCTTCAGAAGATCTCCGTCGCCTGAGTGAAGCCGTAACCTTCGACGAGGAGGAAGGGATGGTGGGTCCGGCTGAATTCAGAAAAAAACTGGTGGAAGTTTCTGAATTATTGGACAGGGTCCAGCGGGTTCAGGTGGTGGAATTCGGCCATAATTTCTTCTTCCCGCCGGCCGAGAGTTTGTTTTTCAACACTTCGCCCCAACCGGCCTTCAATAAAAATTTTGAATTACTCAAAGATAAGATCCGCTCCAACCGGGAAGACGGCTACCAGACCTTTTTGCTTTCGGACAACCCCAAACAGCTCGAACGGCTGGGAGCCATTCTTGATGACGAAAGGCTGACCGGGCAACCCGGGATTTCAGAAAGTGATGGCCGTGGAAATGCCGGAAAGATTCTTACGGCCCTTCATGAGGGATTTTATGAGCACGACCTCCGGATCGCACTATTCACGGATCACCAGATTTTTGAACGGTATCACAAATTTAAGGTGCGCACCTCCTTTGGTAAGAAGGAAGCCCTCAACATGCAGGAGCTCACAGATCTGCATCCGGGCGACTATGTGGTGCATGTCGACCATGGGATCGGGCAGTTCGGCGGTCTGGAAACCATTGAGATCAATGGGAGGCGCCAGGAGGCCGTCAGGCTGGTGTATCGCGACAAGGACGTACTTTACGTGAGCATCCATTCCCTACACCGGATATCAAAATACAAGGGGCGCGAAGGGGAAAGTCCTTCCGTGCACAAGTTGGGATCCGGCAGCTGGCAGGCACTGAAGGCACGCGCCAAGTCGAAGATCAAGGATATCGCCAAAGAGCTTATCGAGCTTTATGCCAAGCGAATTTCCACCGAAGGGTTTGCCTTTTCTCCTGACACCTACCTGCAGGATGAGCTCGAAGCCTCCTTTATTTATGAAGACACTCCCGATCAGTACAAGGCCACCAACGATGTTAAGGCAGACATGGAATCTGAAAATCCCATGGACAGGCTTGTTTGCGGTGACGTGGGCTTTGGAAAAACGGAAGTGGCCATTCGCGCGGCTTTTAAGGCGGTTGCAGACTCCAAACAGGTGGCGATACTCGTACCCACAACCATTCTGGCCCTCCAGCATTATAAAACTTTCCGTGAGCGGCTGAAGGAATTCCCCGCAACCGTGGAATATACCAGCCGGCTGCGAAACTCGAAAGATCAGAACCGGGTATTAAAGGAACTCGAAGAGGGTAAAATCGATATTCTGATCGGCACCCATAAGCTGATCGGCAAAAGCATCAAATTCAAGGACCTCGGTTTACTGATTATTGATGAGGAACAAAAATTCGGGGTGGCGGTGAAGGAAAAGCTCCGGCAGATGAAATTAAACGTGGACACCCTGACACTGACGGCAACACCGATACCCAGAACCCTACAGTTCAGCATGATGGGCGCGCGCGACTTGTCAATCATCAACACCCCGCCGCCGAACCGCCATCCGATCATTACGGAATTATTCTCCCTCAACGAGGAACTGATCCGGGATGTGATTGATTATGAACTCAGTCGCGACGGGCAGGTTTTCATCATTCACAACCGTGTGCAGAACATCAGCGAAGTGGAGGCCATGATCAACCGGATCGTGCCCAAAGCCCGGACCATTGTTGCTCACGGGCAAATGGAAGGTCATGCGCTGGAGGAAAAAATGCTCGGATTTATAAATGGTGATTTTGATATCCTGATCGCCACCTCCATCATCGAAAACGGGTTGGATATTCCAAACGCGAATACGATTATCATCAACAATGCCCATCATTTCGGATTGAGCGACCTGCATCAGCTTCGAGGCAGGGTTGGCCGCTCAAACAAGCGGGCATTCTGCTACCTGATCGCCCCACCCTTGCATTTACTCACGCCCGAAGCCCGCAGGCGCCTCAAGGCGGTTGCGGATTTCAGTGACCTGGGCAGTGGATTCAATATTGCCCTTCAGGACCTGGATATCCGGGGGGCAGGAAACCTGCTCGGCGCCGAACAGAGCGGATTCATTGCCGATATCGGATTCGAGACCTACCAGAAAATTCTTGCCGAAGCCATGCAGGAGCTACAGGAGGCTGATTACCTGTCGCAAGGAACCTCAGAGCCGGAGGTCAATCAAGCCTTAGAGCCGGCCTCTCCCGCGCTCGCTTCAGAAGGCATGATCCACCTCACCCCCAACCCCTCTCCCGCGCTCGCTTCGCTCACGGGAGAGGGGGGCAGAGCCCCTGCAGGATTCAGTGGTATTAAGGGCCGTCGCCCGGTACCCGTTCAGGATACCACCGTGGATTGCGATCTGGAAGTGTTATTCCCGCAATCCTTCATCGAAAGTACCCGGGAGCGCGTGCGGCTATACCGGGAACTCGACGAAATAACCAATGAAGAGTCGCTTCAGACATTCGCCACACATCTGGCCGACCGGTTTGGCACCCTGCCGGCGCAAACTGAAGATCTGCTTAATGTGGTGCGCCTGCGCTGGGTTGCGCAGGAAATTGGCATCGAAAGGATCCAGCTGAAAAACAATCGTATGGTATGCTACTTTATCAGTAACCAGAACTCGCCCTATTACCAGTCGCCGGAATTCTCAAGAGTTCTGCAGTATGTTCAGCAACATCCCAGGACCTGCCGCATGAAGGAAGCCGCCGGCAAACTGACCCTGACCTTCGAAAGCATCACCACGGTAAAACGAGCCCTCGATATCCTGAAAGGAATTTAACAGCCGATAGCCGATAACGAGCAACATGTTATCCGTCAACCGCAACTGCCAACTATTCTTTACTTGGTGAAAATTTGTAATTTGCGGCCCTTTATCAGGTGTTATGGAAAAGAGTGAGCTAGAAAAGTATTTTGATCGGTTTCGTGCGAATACCATTGGTTTTGATCTGACTTACGACTCGCCGTATGGCAGGCAGAAAATGATTTATGCCGACTGGATAGCCAGCGGTCGACTTTACCGGCCCATCGAGGAAAAGTTCCTCAACGATATCGGTCCCTGGGTGGCCAATACCCATACCGAAGCCAGCGAATCGGGAACCCTGATGACCAAGGCTTATCAATTTGCCTTGTACAGCATTAAGAAACATGTGAATGCCGGTCCGAATGATGTGATTATCACCGCAGGATCCGGGATGACCACCGTGGTGAATAAGTTGCAGCGCATTCTCGGCCTGCGAACCTGCGGCAAACTATCTGGTCAGCAATGCCTTGATCATACTGAGAAACCGGTGGTTTTCATCTCGCACATGGAGCATCATTCCAACCACATGTCGTGGTATGAGTCCAATGTCGATGTGGTCATTCTCGATCCAAATGAAGACGTCCTCATATCGATGGACAACCTCAGGCAAAAGCTCGATGAATATAAAGACAGATCGCTAAAAATAGGCTCATTCACAGCCTGTTCCAATGTGACTGGCATTGAAACGCCCTATCATGATATGGCCAAACTCATTCATGAGTATGGTGGCATTTGTTTCATTGACTTCGCGGCTTCCGCGCCCTATGTGGATATTGACATGCATCCGGAGGATCCACAGGCCAAACTTGACGGGATCTATTTTTCCCCGCACAAGTTTTTGGGAGGACCCGGATCATCAGGAGTGCTGATTTTCGATGCTTCCATCTATAAAAACGCCACACCTGATAATCCCGGAGGGGGGACAGTGGATTGGACCAATCCATGGGGGGAATATAAATATATCGACGACATTGAATTGCGCGAAGACGGCGGCACACCGGGGTTCCTGCAAGCCATGCGAACGGCTTTTGCCCTCCGGCTGAAAGATCAGATGGGGACCCGGAATATAAGGCTCAGGGAGGAGGAACTTTTAAAACTGGCCATTCCGGAGCTGGAAAAAATTCCAAATCTTAAAATACTTGCCGAAAATGTAAAAGATCGTTTGGGAATTCTTTCTTTTTACATCATAGGTATTCATTTCAACCTGGTAGTCAGTCTCTTATCTGATCGATACGGCGTCCAGGTAAGGGGAGGATGTGCCTGTGCGGG
>JBBQOG010000117.1:0-8861 GCA_038330665.1 Bacteroidales bacterium | reverse complement strand
AATAGATGCCCGCACTGTGACCGATGCCTCCGAGGTAGTTGAGATCGATGCACAGGTTGATGGCGGTATGGTAGTCTTTGGCTGAATAGAAGGCCAGTACCGGGGCCAGGATTTCATGCGAAAGGGGATAATCCGGACCCACGCCATCCAGTTTGGCAATCAGGATCTTGGTTCCCGGCGGCACTTCGATTCCGGCCTTCTGGGCAATGGTTGCCACCGATTGCCCCACGATAAAAGGGCTCATCGTCATCGTTTCAGCCACAATGGCGATCTTTTCCACCTTTTTGATTTCTTCCGGTGTGAGAAAATAGCACTCCTGACGCTCAAATTCTTCGCGTACCTGCTGCTCGATTTTTTCTTCCACGATGATCGACTGCTCGCTGGCGCAAATCGTTCCGTTATCGAAGGTTTTGGACGATATAATATTGCGGATGGCAAACGGAATATCCGCACTTTCATCAATAAATACCGGAACATTGCCCGGACCGACACCGATGGCAGGGTTACCGGAACTGTAGGCCGCTTTCACCAGGCCGGTTCCACCAGTGGCCAGAATCAGGGCAATTTTGGGATGGGCCATCACCAGCTGCGTGAATTCGCGCGAACCGGCCGGGATTACCTGGATGCAATCTTCGGGAGCTCCGGCTTCCAGAGCGGCTTCGTAGCAAATCCGGGCCGCTTCGGTGGTGCAGTTCTTGGCTCCGCGGTGCGAGCTGATGATGATCGGATTGCGGGTCTTCAGGCAAATCAGGATTTTGTACATCGCCGTGGATGTCGGGTTGGTAACCGGTGTCACGGCAAAAATGGGCCCCAGCGGTTGTGCGATCTCGGTTATGCCCGTCACAGGATCCACTCCGATCACGCCAACAGTCTTCACATCTTTGATGCTCTCGTAAACCAGTTGCGTGCCGATCACGTTTTTCCACATTTTATGTTCCCAGATGCCCATGCCGGTTTCCTCAACGGCCATCTTGGCAAGTGTAATTCTGGCGTTCAGTCCGGCCTTATAAACGGCTTCAACAATCCGGTCCGTCTGCTGTTGGTCAAATTGTTGAAATTCAGCGGCAGCGAATATCGCCTTGTCGATAATCAGGTTTGCTTTTTCAGTCAGAGTTTCTATCATGATAGGGTATTTGTGGTAAATTTAAGAAACTCCCGAGTTCCGGCAAGGCGGGACAGAGATTACTTCCATGAATTTTAAATATGGGGATTAAACCCAGAGCAACCCAGAATTCCTTTCGGTTACTATTATGTCGCCGTTTTCCCACCGATTAACTAAATTTACGAATCTAAACTCAGTATCTGATCCCAAAAATCAAACTTGATATGCGAAAACTGAAACAGATGATGATCATCTGGATTTTTCTGTTATCCCTTTTGCCGGCAGTGGCGCAGGAGGGGAAGGCGGCAGACGGGCCGACGAGAACGGAACGGGTGAAGTGGTGGCTCGATGCCCGGTTCGGAATGATGATCCACTGGGGAGCCTATGCACAGGCCGGAGGGTACTGGAAAGGGGAATTTGAAGGGGGATACTCGGAATGGCTTAAGTTCAGACAGATTCCCAATGCGGAGTATGATTCCTTGATTCGGGAATTCAATCCGGTGGATTTCAATGCCGAAGAATGGGTTAGAATCGCGAAGGATGCCGGCATGAAGTACATCGTATTTACCGCAAAACATCACGATGGTTTTGCGATGTACGATTCCAAAATCACCGATTATGACATCGTGGACAGGACCCGGTTCGGCCGGGATCCGGTTGCGGAACTTGCCGAGGCCTGCCAGAAAGCCGGACTGAAATTAGGGGTCTATTACTCGGTGGACCGCGACTGGCACCACCCGGATGCCACCTGCGACGATCATTACAAACAATGCGACTTCTGGGACTATCCGGCTAATAAGTCCGGTGCGCTTGACAGGTGGCACCAAAGCTATTTTCCCAACTTTGCGGCTAAACAGATCGAGGAGCTGGTCACGCGCTACCCCATTGACATCGTCTGGTTCGATGGCATTGGCATAAAAACCCGCGCGGAAGTCGGTATTTTGGACTCCATTATTCATACCAACCGGCCGTATTGCCTGATAAACAGCAGAATATCAAATTTTGTCGGATCCACTGACGGCGATTACGGATCGAAAGGAGACAACGAAACCCCGGGCGGTTACCAGGCCGGTGGTTGGGAAAACCCGGGAACGTTGGGATTCTCCTATGGTTATTCGGCCAACGATAAATTTATGAGCCCGAAAGAGGCCATTCACAACCTGATCGATATCGTTAGCAAGGGCGGCAACTATTTGCTGAACGTAGGGCCGAATGCGAAAGGAATTATTATTCCGGAAGCGGCCGGTATATTAAGGGAAATGGGTTCCTGGCTGGATATTTACGGGGAAAGTATCTACGGGGCCGACGGGATTCCGGTAAGCCCGCCTGAAAAGGTAAGGTTTACCGTGAAGCCGCATCGGATATTCATCCACCTGCTCAATGGGATGGATGATCAATTGCAGATCAGTGGGATGGGGCAGATCCTGGAAAAGTACCTTGACCGGGCCGGTGAGATCTATCTGTTGTCGGATGGGCTGAAGAGACCGCTGAAATATTCCCTTAGCCAGGGAGTGCTTTCAATCGATCTGACTTCGTGTCCATACAATCCGGCCGGCAGAAATCCCTATGCCGAGGTTCTCGTGATATCGGACTAGGTCTGCCTGACCGGGGAGTTATTGAAAACAGGTTGTATATTTGAAACACCGAAAGCCAAATCCGAAAATCCTGACCCATGCAAACTTACTCTGAACAACTTTTACTATTGACCGCCGATCCGGTAACCGGCCGGATGTTTCCGGTACCCGACCAGGTAATGAACCTCACACTGGCCGGGGCCCTGCTTTTTGATGCCTCCTTTAACGGACTCATTAACGACGACTACCTGCAGCTGGCGGTGGTGAAAACGGCCGAGACCGGCTATTTTCCACTGGATGAGGCCATTCGCTGCCTTTTGACCGTCGAGCGTTCCCTGCCCCTCGATCAGGCGGTGGCATTGGTGGCGGCACACGGCACGAGCCTGGCCCGCATGGTTTGGGACCGGCTGGAAACCCGTGGTTCGCTCACCCGAAGAAAAAGGGAAATCCTTCCACGGGCCCAGGACCACACTTCCTATCCGCCCGATTTATCACAGGTGGTGGATATCCACAAAAAAATCAGGGACGCCGTGTTGCTCGATGAGATACCCGATTTCCAGATCCCTGCACTGATCAGCCTGATGGTGGCTGGCGGATTAACGAAATATATTCTCCGGCCCGAAGAAGCCGACCGTTTCAGGGAACGTATCAATTGGCTGGCGGGAATGGAGTCACTCGGACGGGAGATCATCCGCTCGGTTCGTGCACTGGAATCCGAGGATCTGGAAAAGAGTGCAGCCGCATTGATTGGCCTGGGGCATGACCAGCCAAAAACCTTTGCAGGTGGAATGGATGCCGTACTATCCTCGCTCAGTTATCTGTATAAAGAAGCCGGCATTAACCGCAGCCGGAAACTTATATCCAATTTTAATCAGGTGGGCGGGTTTGAATGTCCCGGTTGCGCCTGGCCCAATCCGGATAAGGACCGCTCTCACTTTGCCTTCTGCGAGAACGGTGCCAAAAGCCTGAGCGCCGAGGCAACCACCCGGCAGGTCACTGCAGAATTCTTTAAAAAATGGTCGGTCAACGACCTGTTGCTCACCCCCGCCTTCTGGCTCGAACAACAGGGCCGGTTAACCGAACCCATGTTCCTCGATGAAAATGCCACACATTATACCCCTGTGTCCTGGGAGGAGGCTTTCCGGATTATTGCCGGAGAGATGAATGCACTTGATGATCCGGATGAGGCCGTATTTTATTCGTCGGGTAAAACCTCCAACGAATCGGCCTTCCTGTATCAGCTGTTTGCCCGGGCCTTCGGTACCAATAACCTGCCCAACAGCGCCAATATCTGTCATGAACCCTCCGGGAAAGCCCTCGCAATGGGTCTGGGATATGGTAAAAGCAGCGTAACCCTGAACGATTTCCCCAAGGCCGGCGCCATCTTTCTGTTCGGACATAACCCCGGATCCAACCATCCGCGGATGCTGAGCTCGCTGCAGGCCGCGGTGAGAAAGGGTTGTCGGATTGTGGCCATAAACCCGATGCCCGAAGCCAGTTTGATGGGCTTCGCCGATCCGCAGGAAGCCGGGTCCTATTTCGGAAAACAAACCGCCCTGGCCAACCTCTACCTTCAGCCGCATATCAATGGCGATATGGCCCTGGTCAGGGGAATCGCCAAAGCGGTACTCGAGCAGGAGGATCACGTAGGCGGGGTTCTGGACACCCCCTTTATAAACCGCTACACCAGCGGATTCAAAGCCTACCGGCAACTGGTTGATGACACCCCGTGGGAACAGATTGTATCGGAATCGGGAATCAGCAAGAACCAGATCCTGGAGGCGGCGGGTGAATATATTCGGGCAAAGAGCGTGATCGCCTCCTGGTGCCTGGGGATCGTTCACCATCGCAATGCCGTGGAAACCATCCGGGAAATCATTAACCTGATGCTCTTGCGCGGAAACATCGGAAAAACCGGGGCGGGATTGTGCCCGGTACGCGGACACAGCAATATTCAGGGCATCCGCACGGCCGGCGCCGGGGAGAACATGCCGGCAGCCTTCCTGGAGGCCATGGAAAAGCATTTTTCTATTCCCATATCCCGTAAACCCGGAATGAGCGTGGTGCCTGCCATCAAATCTCTGGCCGCCGGAAAAGCAAAGATTCTGATCTCACTCGGCGGTAATCTGGCTTCATCGGTTCCGGATACCCAGTTCACCGAGGAGGCCCTGCGGAAATCCCGCCTCACTGTAATGATCTCTACCAAGCTCAACCGCAGCCATCTGGTTACCGGTAAAAAAGCCCTGATACTGCCTTGCCTGTCAAGATCAGAGGAAGATTCGATCGATGGCAAGGTGCAATCCCTCACCATCGAAGATGCCATGGGAAGGATCGGCATCACCCGCGGATGCCTGGCGCCGGCCGCTGTATCCATGAAAAGTGAAATTTCCATCCTCACCGGGATGGCCCGCGCCACCCTGGGTAATAAGGGAGATATCCAATGGGAACGCTTCGGAAAGGATTATCCCTTTATCCGTTCCACCATCTCCCGAACCATTCCGGCCTTGAAGGACCTGGAAAAGGAAACCCCCTTAAAAAAAGGTTATTTCCTCGATAATCCGCTTCGTCAGCGCGTTTTTAAAACCGGAGACGGAAAAGCTCAGTTCAGCAGCCATACCTTAAACAGGGCCGTAGCCGAACCGGGTGAGATCATGATGATGACCATTCGCTCGCACGACCAGTTCAATACCTCTATTTTTGGCTTGAACGACCGCTATCGGGGGATCAACAACGAACGGCGCGTACTCTTCATGAATGAGGAAGATATGGCAGAGCGAAATATCGTCCGCGAACAGAACGTGGATATTTCGAGCCATTACGATCAGAAAACCCGCCGGCTGGAAGGCTACTATGCGATCCCGTACCCGATCCGAAAGGGTTGCGCAGCCGCCTATTTCCCGGAAACGAATGCCTTAACCTCTATCAATAATACTTGTGGCGGATGCGAAACCCCTGCCTATAAGTCAGTTAGTATACAGATTAATCGGACCACCCTATGATAATCAAACTTCTGATCAGCCTGATCCCGGTCATTCTATTCTTATTCATGCTGTTGTATCTCGACAGTCTCAAGTTGGTGAGCCAGCAATTGCTGCTCCTGTGCGTGGGTTGGGGAGTGGTTAGCGCCGGGCTGGCCTATGTTTTAAACACCTTTCTGATACACCGGCTAGGTTTGAGCTTCGATACCTACTCCGGTTTTATTGCACCGGAAGTGGAGGAAACACTGAAATTTTCATTACTCTGGATCCTGATCAAACGAAACCGCATCGGATTCATGATTGATGCGGCCATCTATGGCTTTTCCATCGGAGCGGCCTTTTCATTATGTGAAAACCTGTTTTACCTGTTCCAGTATGCCGCCGGGGAAAATAATCCGGTCCTTTGGATGACCCGCGGATTCGGAACCGCCGTGATGCATGGTGGCGCCACCGCCCTGTTTGGAATTATATGCATGAGCGCCCTGAACCGGCATTCCAATCTGTGGGTGGCCACCCTTTACGGAGCCCTCGCCGGGTTCTTTATTCATGGCTTGTATAACCAGTTTCTGGTTTCCCCGCTCATTTCCACCGTTATTATGGTACTCCTGGTTCCGGCATCCATCGTGATCATTTTCAACATGAACGAATCTTCCATCCGCAACTGGCTTGAACTGGAGTTCGACTCGGAGGTGGATATCCTGAAAATGATCCGAAAGGGACGGTTTTCGGAAACTAAAACCGGTACTTTCCTGGTTTCAATCAAGAATCATTTTCAACCGGAAATGGTGATGGACCTTTATTGCTATATTAGTTTGTATATGGAGCTGTCGATCAAGGCAAAAAGCGTCATGCTCCTGCGGGAAAACGATCTGGCGATTCCGAAGGATCCACAGCTTCCCGGCAAGCTGCGTGAGCTGAAAGCCCTCCAGAAAAGCATAGGCCGAGGCGGATTAATGGCCATCTCACCAGTGCTGCGCATGAACCGTCAGGACCTCTGGAAACTTTCGCTGCTGGGGTAACGCTCTCATAAAGTACGGTTTGTAAATCCCGACATTAATCGTTTTTGAATTAAAATATATACCTTCCACCAACTTTTTACTGATTTCGGATAATTATGATAAATAAGGACGACAATGTGCTGGTTAAGGAAATCATTGCAGGAGAGGTCAGATCCTTCGAAGTGTTGATTGATCGTTATCAGAAAATGATTTTTAATATGGTACTCAGGATGGTCGGTAACCCGGAAACAGCGAAAGATCTCTCACAGGACATATTTGTGAAGGTGTACGAGAATCTGGACCACTTTAATTTCAGATTCCGGTTTTTCAGCTGGATATACCGAATCACCATCAATGAAACACTCACCTGGATAAAACGGAACCCTAAAATGCAGGAACTGACACAGGTGGAGCAATTAGCCGGTGAGAATCAATATGAAGACGAAGACGAACGGAAGGCCGCACTGCTCACTACTGGAATACAGAGTCTTGCGCCTGATTATCAGGTACTCCTGAACTTAAAATACTATCAGGGTTTGTCCTACGAAGAAATGGCCGAAGTCAACGGCATTTCCATTGAAAAGGTGCGATCCAGGCTCTTTATCGCCCGGGAACAGTTACGCAGGATTCTCCTGCAAGAAGATTTTTTCGGCCATGAATGAAAATAAACTCATAGAGACTATTTATCTCCGCCTCGACGGAAAACTGAACAGGGAAGAAGAGGCTGAGCTCGACCGTTATTTGGCGGAACATCCCGAAGCTGCGCGGATCGAAAGGCAGTGCCGGACGATGCACGAGCAACTGATGGCCGAACCGGTGGAGGGAACGGTCCCTGACCTGAAGCCCGATATCCTGAAAAATATTAATCAAGCGAAATACGCAAAGGAAAATGAAGGGGTCCAGGTGCGGGTAGTACGCCTTTTCTGGCATCACCCGGCCGTTCGGTTCGGGCTGACCTTTGCTGCCGGTATCGTAGCCGGTGTATTTCTTTTCAGCGTTTGGAATGCGGATTTCAAATCCTCTTCTTCCGATAACGACCTGATGAAGGGGACCTTCTCGGATACCGGAACTTCAGAAATGTGGACCAACACCGACCTGCTCAGCGTGAAAGGACAAGACATCAAAGCCACCTGCCGGACCCGCTATTCCGGTCAGATGGTGGAACTTTACCTCGATCTCTCTTCGCAGGATGCTATTGATACCACCATTGAATTCAGTGCGGCCGACTTTGATCCCCTGATCGTGGTTAACCAACAGGTGAATAGCGAAACAACTACCGCCACCGGAGCGGATTTTGTAAGGATTCATAGTACCGG
This sequence comes from Bacteroidales bacterium, assembly GCA_038330665.1. Classification (GTDB taxonomy): domain Bacteria; phylum Bacteroidota; class Bacteroidia; order Bacteroidales; family UBA12481; genus UBA12481. The sequence goes on along the minus strand of JBBQOG010000117.1, from coordinate 893 downwards.
CGATAATAAGCTCGGCATTAAACTGAACAACAAAAATTCCTTGCCTCACGAAATGGTGTTTAAAATTTCGCGGAGAAATAATCAGGAATATGAGAACACGATAGAAATCAATAAAAAATAGAAATCCAAATCTTACCGCCATGAAAAAACAAACCAAAATTCTCCTCGGAGTCTTAGTCGTCGTGGTGATTGCAATTGTCGCCATTTCTTTGGGATTTCCACCGATTAAAAAGGGGGCATCTTCCGGAACATTCGGGAAAGCCGATAAGTACCACAAGAGTCAAATGACCGAAAAAGATGTTCAGCTCCGGAGTGAACTTACTGCCGATACGGCAAAATTGAAACAGATGGTCCAGGGCCTGCTGTATTTCTCCGCCTTCACCAACGACCTTAGTAATAAGATCGATTCCTGCGTGATGGAGTTCCGGAACAAGGGGATGACCAGCCAGGATGCCGGATATCCGAATGTACTGATATTGAAGGATTATTCGGATTTTATTCGGAACAATAACAAAACGCTCGGTTCTACCATTAATCTGTTGGCCTCATTTTATTTGAATGTTCAGACAGATCAATCGGCCGACGTGGACAAAACACTCCGGGAGTTCGGAAATTATGTAAAAAACCTCACGGAAAAGGATTCCGTGCTTGAACTCGCGCTGATCGGTATGGACGATTTTCTCACCTCTGCCAAAATCATCAAGGATCGTAAAGCGGAGTTTAAAACGTTGAAATCAGTAAGGGATCAACTCTTGATAAAAAGTGTTCAAATGGCTGGATTCCTCTGCGACAAATCACTGTGCGCCAATCTGTTGGATTATGTGGTATCCTCGCAGGATAAGCTGGCTGGAGGTTTCATGAGCAAGGACAAACTGAATTTCTGGAGTCGCGAT
>JBBQOG010000116.1:0-8961 GCA_038330665.1 Bacteroidales bacterium | reverse complement strand
AAACCATTTCCAATTCCACTTCACTCAATTCATCCTCCGTTTCGGGATTCAATTTCGGGGGCAGGACCAGGTAAAACGTATCGGAAGTTTCTTGCATAACCTTGAATGTAACGGAAGAGGGAATCTTTATCCCAAGCTCGCTTTCAATGGTTGAATGTGGGGAATTCAGTAATCTCTGTCTGAAATCAGCATCCTTCATGGCTTTTTCAATTATAAACTGATAAGCCTTTTCTTTTGTCTGATCAAAATCTTTCATGGTTACTATAAGTTTGTCAATAAATCAGTTGCATTTATCACTATAAGTACAACAAAATGTGCAACAGTTGGTATAAAGGAATAAATATTTTGCGAATAGATTGTACCGTCCGTGAAGCTTTGTGATTTGGATAACGATAACGGAGTTTTAAATTCCATGGTGCCGGTATTATTCAAACAAAAGTACGGAGGGAAACTCGTTGGGGTATGCCTGACGCAACAACGCATAACCGATTCCGGAAACTCCCTGGAAAAATCCCGGGTTAAAAAAATCCTTTCCGTAACCGGTAAGCAACGCAAAATGTCCCGTTTTAGATGCCCGTTGGAGAACCATTCCGGTAACTTCTGCAGACCTTTTCCTGAGCACATCATCACCCGTTCTGAGGGCTCCCTCCAGCAGGATATCTGCAAGCCCGAGGTTGCCGCAGCACAGGTGATCCCGGTCCTGCATCGCACCATTCATGGTGGTGGCAAATGCACGCTGAATATCGGATTCGATTTGCGGGTTGCAAAGTATCGGCTGTGCGGCCAGCCTTGCCAGCCCGATGCCGGGAGCGCCATGGCACCAGCTGGTCATGAATGCCGGTCCGGTGTCCTTCCTTGTTTTATTATCCCTAAGGTCGTACCAGTTTTGATGTTTAGCGGAAAACCGGGTGTTCTCGTACCGGATGGCACTCGTAGCGGCATCGAGGTATTTTGCATCGCCGGTTGCTTCATACAACTTCAGCAACGCGTGTGCAATGCCGGCCTGTCCGTGTGAAAAGCCGGTCAGACTGATTGGATTTTGAATACTTTTTTTTAGCAAGAGTTCACCGCAAAGGACCGCTTTTTCGAGGGCCTGTTGGCTTCCGGTTTCGCGGTACATCGTCAGCATCGACAATAGGCAACCTGCACTGCCGGCAATGATATCGAAATATTGGTCATTCCCTATTGCAGCCGGGGTGATCAATTCTGAAAGACTGACTGCATCATCGAGTAACGGGCGATCTTTCAGGAATCCTGATATCCTGGACAGGGCATATATCAGCGACGGTAAACCCTGACCGATTCCGCCGGGGCCGGTTCCGGTGAGGATTCCGGTTTTTTTCATGTTCAGGATTTCGTTTCGGATCGATCGCATAACCGCTTCATTCAGCTTACTTACCTGTCGGTCGCTGGTTTTGGTGGAAAGGGCCGAAAGGAATATCGCAACACCCGGAAGGCCGTCATAAAGATGCATCGAGAGTGGTTGCAGCCGGAACCGGTCGGAACCGGCAATGAGTCCGGCTGATATCCAGGTGCAGCTTCCGTCGGCAGAATAGATTGCCTCTGAATCCAGATTGCGCGCTATCGCCAAAGTTAGTTCCAGAAGGAACCCGGGAGTAAGGTCGGCAACTGCATTGCCCAACTGAATCGGTTGCCCAAAGGTTTTGGGAGCATCATGGGTAAGGTTGCGCAACAGGAGTGATGCCCGGATGAATTTCAGCTGACGGGCGAGGTCATCATCATCGAGTGACGGCAATCGTTCGATCACCTGGTTGTACACCGGCGCGGTCATAAAGGCTGTACCGACCGATCCTTCCGGGCTGGTAATTTCGGCACTATCCGACAGCGACCGGAAAATGGGTATGTCAGCAGCTTCCATCTGGCGGATCTCGGACTTCAGAATTCCCCATAAAGGATCTGGTGATTCGCTATGAAGGAAAGGGCGACACAGGGCTTCAATCTGCAGGCTTCGATCGATCCCTTCCCGCATATACATGGGATTCATAAGTTTTTTCGTGATCAACCCGTATATCCGGGTAGCCCGGAAAATGAACCGCAGTTCTTTGCCTGCGAACAGGTGAACCGGAACCTCTTGTTTGTTCCTGATCACAATCCGGTAAAAGTTTTTAAAGCCCGCGATGATATCTTCTGCGTATTCATCGGGAGGCTGCTCGCGGCCGAGAAAAACAGGCAGACTCCGGGTAACCCTTTTGCCACCCGTCGTAAAAACAAGTTTCATCCTGTCGGTATTGATGAATGACCACTGCGGGCGCTGGTAAGGCGATTCAACCGGATCGTAGCCGCCCATCGCGCTGCTGTCGAAAACAAAACCCTTACTGGCCTCAGTCCATACCGGCAGCAATCCGGTGTTTAATACCGATGATCCTATCAATTCATTGGCAATCAGCAAAGCACCGCGGATTCCCTGAGTGGCAGCTGTTTCAACCTGGTGATGCATGACCGATTCCAGGTCGATCAACACCGGATGAGCGCCGGAGGCAATGAGGTTTTCGTGGTGACAGTCGTTCCCGTTGAGGAGGTAAACACATCCAATGAGCGCACCCATCCGTTTATAAAAATCGGAAACTTCCTTTATCGATACACATTCGGCCGGCTCAACAAATCCGGCCCATCCATAGGTGCCGCGGTTGATTATATCCAACGGCCGAAGGCTCGGTTCGAGTCCGTTATGGTTGAACCAGGTCAGATATTCCGACCAGGCCAGCTCCAGCTCCAGGTTTTTTGGTTTATAAACCAACTTAAATCCCGATTCAAATTCCAGGGCGATGACCCCCTGCCCTCCGTCGTGCGGGTCGGAAAGTCCGGGCTGGTATCTTACCACTTTGCCGGGTGGAACGCCACCACAGAAATGCCGGGTGATTTCAGTCAGGTCGGAATCCAGCCGCGCAAAAAAATCGTCGGTGTTCCGAATCCAATAACTTGTTATTAAGGTAATTAATCGCGCCAGGACACTGTATTCAGAGAAAAAAGCGGGCCAGCCGCCAGCCAGGATACGATTGCAGAATCCCTGGTACAGCTCCTTACCGGATCCGGAATCCGCATTGCTGAGCATTCGGCCCAGAGCAGAATGGCAGGTCGATTGGTAAACCCTGAATTCAAGGTCCAAAGTCTGGGAGGCATAATTAGAAAGCAAGCGAGCCAGATACTGGTTGGCCATGCATCGGGACTCCGGGTTAAGTAGGTCAGAATGAGTCAGCTTATGAGAAATTTCCGGTCGGGATATGGCGAATGTCACGAGGGGAGTGATCAGGTGCAGGAAAGGTATTTTATTTTCTGCATCCTGACCGAAGAGCCGGACCGTATCCTCCAGATTAGCAGCAGGATCGTATTCTTCCAGGAAGGTCATGAGATCCCGAAAACAGAAAATCCATCCCGGCAGGTGTTCTTCCAGCTCAATGGTCACGGGACGGAGCAACCGAGCTGCGCCACTTTCGATTAATTGGTCATTGCCCAGCCGCCTGGCAAATCTTTCAGGATTTTCAGGCGCTACTGATTTCCTCCACACATCATAGCGTTCAACCAGTTTCTGCTCGCTAACATCCTGAAAAGCGAAACGGTGTGGCTCATCGATCCGTTCACGAAGGGTGGTAGCGCGGGCTGCTACCTCGTAGTAATAGGCTGTCAGAACAGATTTGGTAGGATCCGCGGGGACAATCATATATATGCAACCTGTTATTTGACAGGTAGTTGCCTGATCATGGTTCCGAAATATCCTTTGATTTCAATTGGCAATCCTTTTTTATACACCATTTTCACATGGTTGATGCCATTTATGTAAGTAATTGGAAAGAGATGATTTACCGTTTTCTTTCCACAGTAATCTGTTAGCCCGTGGCGTTTCGATGGCCGGAGGAAGCTCCGGGATTCAAGGAAATCAAAGATCTCGCCCCAACGCGGCTCCCACTGAGGCTGTTTTTTGTGACCGAGGTACATTTCTATCCCCAGGTATGGCAGGATCTCCCGGCCGATATGAAGATTAAATACCAGGTTATCAAACAGGGGACCAAAGTCGCTGAGGATTTCTTCGATCTTATCGGTTTCCCCGGTCCAACCGATTCGTTCAAGATATGGCAAAATAGTGTAGCGGTCGAGGCCGATAATCACGAGCCTGACGGCTTCGGTTTTGCGGGGCATCATAAACCCGGTCTGGTACACACGCCCCCCTTCAGGAAGCCGTTCGATGCAGTACCGCAAAGTTTCGCCCAGGTCGTCGGGAAACGGGAATCCGAAGAGGATCAGGTAGATCTCGTCCATCAGGTTGCGCATGGACCTCCAGTCCGTGGCCGGTCCGCCATTCTCCGGTTCCCTGAGGTAAAAGAAAAGGTTGGGCATCGGATTGTATGCGTTGCCAGCGAAGTCGAATTCCAGCCAGAATAAGCTTATCCTTTCGGCCAGCAGGGTTGCCGGATCAGTCCAGATGCGGAAGAGCTCCGAAACCCTTTGCCATACAGGATCTGCAAGTAGCCCGGCCGACAGCGAGGCTATCGGGCTTTTTCCTCCGATCATGGCTGCACCGCTACTTTCCCGTACTACACGGAGAAAAAAATCGCAGGCCGCTTCCGGGTCGCCCAGACGGGTCTCGAAACCGAAATCCGATGCCGCGTCGAAGGGAAAAGAGGAGCAGAAAGCTTCCAGGCTCCGGAGGTTGGCATCAGACAGCAAGTCGGGTGAAATCCGGTCCTCTATTGAAACCAGGTGATTGGCGAAGGTATATTTCATCGTAATCCGGACGAATGCTTAGAATTGGCTTCCTCTTCGATTACAGTGATAGTAATCCCTGCAGGTATATTAATTCCCAACTCCTTCGCCAGAACCGTTTTAGGATCGGCTTTCAATTCATTGCGAAAACCTTCGTCTTTAACTGCTTTTTCAATGATCCGGGTCTCGACCTTTTTTCGTTGATTTAAAAACTGGTTTTCCATTTGATTTTTAGTTTTAGTATAATGATGCAATTTCTTGAAATTTGGCCGGAAAGCCAAATGAAAAGGTCAACAATTCTTCAGGTTATCTGAATGCTCTTGGGTTGACGAAAATTCGATAATATTCTCCAATTTTAAGCAATATTTCAAGTCTCCTAAAGCTCAAATCTATGTTCGGCCGAGAGATTTTCAGAAAAAGTTCCCTCCAGCGGATGACCACCCCTGAGGACCTGGACGAATTGCTCAGTGTAAACCCGGTAAAAACCTGGCTGCTCTTTTCGGCCATCGGAATTGTGCTCGCCGGCTTTTTGCTATGGGGATTCCTGGGTACTATCACGCAGGAAGTAAAAGGCGACGGCATCATAAAGGTGGGAGAACTACCGAGGCCGCTGGTTGCAGGCTGCAGCGGTCAGGTGGATTCGGTGTTGTGCCGTACCGGAGACCGGGTGGTTGCCGGCCAGGTTCTGATTAAAGTGAAGCTGCCTGTTATCGGCACCCATCAAACAGTTAATGCTCCATTCGATGGTACTATAACGAGTGTCAATGTGAAGGAGGGCGGGTATGTGGAGACGGGTACTGAGGTTCTTCAGCTGATGAAAAGTGAAGATGGCAGCCCGAAGGAGGCTGAGGTGATCTTTTTCGTTTCCGAGCCGGAAGTTTCGAAGCTTAAAAAGGGGATGGTCACTAACCTGCAGGTGAATAGGGAAGGAGTAGCGCCCGACCTACTGAAGGCTGAAATAATCTTCATTTCGGAATACCCCGTAGAATCTGCTGCCATACGAAAATATCTCCCGGAGGCAGTAATATCAATGAAAAACAATCTGTTTTACGAAATCAGGGCATCACTTCCACGGGTTGCGACCACCAGCAGCGCCGATAAAAAGGTGGCCGGGTCACTGAACGGTTTATCGTGCCGGGTGGCCGTTACGGTATCACGTAACAGCCCAGTATCCTATCTGATGCATTAATAGCCTGGAATAGCGAACAGTCAATGAAATTCAATCCGATCCATAAACTAGCCGGACTCTGGTATCAAATTACAGGTATCAGACGGGTGAAAACACCGACGGTGCTCCAGATGGAGGCGCTGGAATGCGGAGCTGCCTCCCTGGGCATCATTCTGTCGCATTTTGGTAGATATGTACCTCTGGAGAAACTAAGGGTGGATTGCGGTGTTTCCAGGAACGGCAGTACCGCGAGCAACCTCTCCAGGGCTGCGAGGAGTTACGGTTTGGAGGTAAAGGCATTTAAAAAAGAACCGGCTCAGCTGAAAAACCTCCCGGCACCCATGATTGTGTTCTGGAATTTTTACCACTTCCTCGTGGTTGAGGGGTTCGGAAAAAAGAAGGTTTACCTGAATGATCCTGCCACAGGGCCGCGAAAGGTTGACTACCAAACCTTCGATAATTCCTTCACCGGCGTAGTGCTTACCTTTGCACCGGGTCCAGATTTCCGGACCGGAGGGGAGAAACCCAGATTTTTCCCGATTCTCCGCAAATGGATGAAGGGTTATGGAAGCAGCCTGCTGTTTCTTTTCCTGGTTGGACTGGCGCTTGTCATTCCCGGATTGGCCATTCCGGTTTTTACCAAGATATTTGTCGACCAGATCCTGATCCGCCATTCAGGAACCTGGATATTTGCGCTGTTAACGGGCGTGGCCCTGACTACCATCCTTAGAGGCCTGCTTTCCTGGCTTCAGCAGGGAAGCCTGATCCGCCTCGAGATGAGCCTGGCGCTGAAAAATACATCCCGCTTCGTTTGGCACGTACTGCATTTACCCATGTCGTTTCACACCCAACGACCCGCTGGCGACATTACCACGAGGGTGAATATCAACAGCCAGGTAGCTGCGCTCCTTTCCGGACAGCTGGGGAACACCTTTTTAAACCTGTTCCTGATTGTTTTTTATGCTGCACTGATGTTTTATTACAGCATTCCGCTTGCACTCGCAGCGATCGCGATATCGTTGCTTAACCTTTTGGCTTTAAGATACATATCGCGTAAACGTGTGGACTCGAATCAAAAATTACTTCAAGATAACGGCCGGCTGTTCGGATTATCGTCCTCGGGGCTGCAAATGATCGAATCGCTCAAGGCGACCGCCTCGGAGTCGGACTTTTTCGCCAAGTGGGGCGGCTACCAAACCAAGCTCCTGAACATCCAGCAGAGGTTGGGGTTACTCACGCAGACGCTTCAGGTAATTCCGATTTTCCTGACCTCCCTGAGCACCCTGCTGATCCTGTACCTCGGATCGGGGTTTATCATCGACGGGGTGATGACGGTGGGTACCTTCGTGGCTTTCCAGTCGCTGATGGCCAGTTTCAACCAACCGATCGTTTCGCTGGTGAATCTCGGGAGCGCGTTGCAGGATGTTCAGGGGGGGCTTAAGAGAATCGAGGATGTGTTCAATTATCCGGCCACTCATCCTTCCATGCAGGAGGGAAAAAAGCCGGTAAAGAGCCTGACTGTCAAGTTGCAGGGAAATGTTGAGCTGAAGGAGATCTCTTTCGGGTACAGCCTGCTCGAGCCGCCGCTGATCACTGACTTTTCTCTCCGGCTGAATCCCGGATCGCGGGTCGCCATTGTCGGGCGATCGGGATGTGGCAAATCGACGCTCGCCAATCTGGTAAGTGGACTGTACGATCCCTGGAAAGGCGAAATCCTTTTCGACGGCAAACGCCGGGATGAGATTGCCCACACCATCCTGAACAATTCTGTTTCGATGGTGGACCAGAACCTGTTTCTGTTTGAGGGGTCGGTAAAAGATAACATCTCCTTTTGGGATCAGACCATTTCAGAGAAAGATATCATTCAGGCCGGCAAGGAAGCCTGTATCCACGAGGAAATTTCATCTCGCCCGGGTGCCTACGAGAGCCGGGTGGAAGAGAATGGGAAGAATTTCAGCGGAGGTCAGCGGCAACGTATCGGCATTGCGCGGGCCTTGGCGCTTCAGCCGAAGCTGATCGTCTGCGACGAGCCGACGTCGGCGCTCGATGTGTCGATTCAGTCGCAGATCCTCAATCTGCTCAGCGACCTTCAGGACGAGTTCGGCCTCTCGTACCTTTTCATCAGCCACGACATGGCGGTGATACATCATGTCTGCGACCGGATCGCGGTGATGTGGAACGGGACGATCGTTGAAGCGGGCGATCGCGACGCGATCATCGAAGCGCCGCAGCATCCGTACACCAAGGCTCTGCTCTCGGCCGTTCCCGAAGCTGATCCGCGACGGCCGCGACACCGCATCCGCATCGAGGGGATGAAGTCGTGAGTCAGGTGCGGGTCACCGGCGATCTTCCGAGCGGTACCGAAGGCGGAACGCGCTTCATGAAGTGGTTCCTAGTCGTTCTGGCGATTTCATCGGTCGTCACCTTCGGCGTCGGTTGGATCGTGGTGGATCGTGCACGAGCATCGGCGCACGAGACGGACGTGCGGATCCGAACGCTGTCATGGGCGGCGCTCTCGTACGCGGCGGCGTTTGACGGATCGTTCCCCACATCCGAAGCACAACTTCGAGCGTGGGGCACCGGCCCCGAGTCGATCGCCATCGCGCCCACCGATCCGACGTTGGGCACGTGGCCGACACGGCAAGTGGACGCACTTCACGGTGAGACCCCGCGAAGCCTCGATGATGCACTGCATTCAATCATCGTCGCATGGGGGACGAGTTCCGCGATGCCACCCTTCCTGAAACCGGACGGCCTGCCGACCCAGCTCGGCACGAGCGACGAGGTGAACGGCTGGCTGTACGCATTTGGACATCGCGGTTCGGTCGCGCGGTAGGTCGGTACCGCAAGCGCGTTCGCCCTTTCGGGGAATGCTTCGCGAAGCAAAACCTCGTCGACAAGACGTTCGGCAGAGTCAAGGACGGCGCGCCCGTGGCCGACGCAGAATGCGGCGATGCAAAGGAGAACGAGGTGCGCTGTAGGGTTCGTCGGGTTCGAATAGCGCTGCCTCGCTGACCCCGCACTCCGGACAGGTACGTGCGTCAACAAGCTTGTACCCGCAGTTCGGACAGCAC
>JBBQOG010000115.1:0-8974 GCA_038330665.1 Bacteroidales bacterium | reverse complement strand
GGAAGGATTGGATCCGTCTCGAAATTATGCTTTGTGTCGGAATTGGCTTGTGGAACCATATCCAGGTGACCCTGGAGAATGATTCCCCTCCGGTTTTCCATTCCCGGCGTTGCGGGCTTGCGGATAATCACATTACCCACTTCGTCAACAATGGTTTCCAGACCGAGGTCTTCACCAAATTTCTTCGCATAGGCAATTACCGCAGCTTCCTTTTTGGAGGGCCTTGGAATTTGCGTAAGGTCATAGAAATATTTCCAGACCTGTTGCGGTGCTAAATTCAATATTTCATTACTCATATCAGCTACTTATTTTTTTTCAGGCTTCTGTCCGCTTGGCAATTCAAGACCATAGCCCTGCTTGATGTCAGCCTGTTTAAGTTTAAAGGCTAGAAAGATCGATATCACCCCGCATCCTACCAATACAAAAACGGGAATGGTATAATCATAAGTGGCTTCCCCCGCCCGGATGGCAGCCAGGTTATCCTTGTTTACAAGATCAAGCAATGCTCCGATTCCCCAGAAAAATAATCCAAGGCCCCAATTCTGTACCGTAAACATGGAGGCATAGGCAGTTCCAAGCCTGGACTCGGGAACGATTTTAGCCACAGAAGGCCACATCGCCGCCGGAACCAGCGAAAAAGCCACGCCAAGTAAGAACAAGCCCATGTAGGCAAGTCCGACACTATTAAACAGGGAGAGGGATAAATGGGCGCATATCAGGAGGAACGAACCCAGGATCATCAGTGATGCCGCTTTTCCCCTCTTATCAACAAAGTTTCCGAAGATTGGAGTGAACAATATCGTTCCCAGAGGGATCAAAGAGGCGGTTTTGGGACCATTTCTGAACCAGACACTGAGGTGTCCCCACAAAGAATTGATGAATAGAATAAACAAAAACAGGATGATTCCGATTGCGGCAAGTTTCCCAGCGGTTTTTTTTATCTGGGCCGGAACCAGTGAGAAACTGATTCCGAAAATAAACAGGGCAATATATACGGCAGCATTTCCCATGGACGTGCTGCCGAATATCACAAGGTTGGCTTCAGGAGGCAAATCATAGCTGAACCCGAATTTATTGACCAGCATATCGGAGGCATACTGGATAAATGGGAATACGGCTGCATAAAATGACACACAAAGAAGGGCTATGTAAATGAATGAAGGGTTAGTCGCCAATTTTACAAGGTCGGAGAATTTGAATTCTTCATCCGGTATCTCATCACCGGTCAGATTACTTTTATTCTGCCTATCAAGTTTAATATCGAAAACCAGATAGATCACAAACATAATCAGTGCGATACCGATCAGGGTGGCAGCGAAGACCACCGCGGTGGAAACATTGTTACCGGCTATATCCGGGCTGATGGCAATCCCGGTGGCAGACCCCAGACGGCCGAACCCCACATTGATTGCCATGGCCAGTGCAAGTTCATACCCTTTAAACCACTTGACCACGGTTCGGGTAACGACCACACAGACAATTTCGAGTCCCGATCCGAACATGATACGACCAATAATCATCCCGTTCAGCATGGTGGAATGGCTATCACCGAAAACACCTGCTGTTGCAGCTGCTGAAATGCTCGCCCCTACCACGGCAAGTCCACCAAAAACAAGGCCGGCAATCCGTATCCCCCACTTATCCAGAATGATCCCACCTACAATGATCATCCCAAACATGTTGGCAATGGTGGTAAGACCAATCAACCTTCCGAATTCTTCACTGGTGAAACCCATAGTGGTTTCCATCATCCCTTTTAATCCACCGTAAAAATCCTGGAACCAATAGGTCGCAAACATCAGTCCACTGATCAGGATCAGAACCAACCAGCGCAGTGCCGGCTTGTCTCGCAATGTCATTTTAGTGTTTACCATTTAATTCGGTTTTGAATTTGTTCGCCAAAGTAATAAATGATTTCTATTTGGTAAATATGTTTTTAATAGACCCATAAGCCGGATAAAACTCAATGGCCGTAGACTCATCCGTCAGAAGACCGGCCGGAACGTAATCGATCCTGCCATTCTGGGCAACCAGGAAATCACGGACAAATACCAATTCCCGGGCACGATTGATCTCCACACGCGTTTTTTCAGGGGCCCTGAAGGCAAGCCCGGGTACCTTGGCATTCCTGGACTCCTCCCACTGAATCTTGTCCATGGGATTAATATCCTCTCTTGAAAATTGCATCACAATCGGATCGGCGCCGGTGGTTTCGGGTGCTTCTACCCCATTGTCAGCAGAAAACGAGAAGAGAGTGGTGGTTTCAATCAGCCCCTCCCCTTTCGGGGTGTATTCAAATTTCAGGGTTTCGCGATTAGTTTGGGACCGGCCGGCAAATAAGGAAACATAGCCTTCCTCCATGACGCCCAATTCCCGGATAATTACTTCCAGTGAGGATCCTTCCGGAATGCGGGTGCCATCGTTCTCCTTATAGGCATAATCGCCGTTGAGCAGCTTAAACCGGCCGGTTCTCAGCAGCATCAGGTTATCTGCCGCCTCCTTGGCCTGAAGCATCAGTGATTTTTGATTTTCCTCCAGACGTATGAGGGGGATTTTTACAAATGAAGTGTCAGTCCTGACCAAACGATAAATCGTATCGGGTATCGGTTCCGTGCTTTTTCTCAAAGTAAGGTCGGTGTAACTGGGATAATCGTATTTACGCTCACTCAATCTTTCCACAGCTTCCTGGCTGACCGCAACTTCCGGGTTTACCGGCAGGTTGATGCCCCGTAACAGGCCATCGGCAGTAAGGCTTACCCTGGCACCAAACGGTTTTCCTTCGGTCTCGATCCGGTACATTTGGCCGGGATCCTTTTCCGCATGGGTGGTCACCCGTATTTCCACAATGGAATAGTGGACCGACATGCGGGTGGGAACACCCGTTAATCCCAGGAATTTTTCCGCGTAGGCGGCGAAGGGGCCTGGCTTGGTAATCTTCTTGTCTACCACAACTTCCACATCAAAAACAGTTTGTGGCAACGAGTAATACATGGCGTACGCATTCGCCTTGAGACCGGGCTCCACCTTCGTGACCCGTGTCCCCGAAGTTATTTTTGATTGCATGGCACATCCGACTCCCGCAAAAAGGACCAGGACGACCATTGTAAAATTTATTCTCTTCATAATCAATTATTTGGAAAAATTATGTATACGTAAAAATGCATGCCCCATCGAGGAAATAAGATCCCCGGCAGTTAATGACTCCTGACCGGTGCTTTCAGCTGCGAGGTCGCCGGCCAATCCATGGATGAACACCCCGAGCCTTGCCGCCGTGAAGGGTTCATATCCTTGGGCAACCAGGCCTGTAATCAGACCAGTCAGCACATCGCCGGAGCCTCCGGTTGCCATACCCGGATTACCGGTGGTATTAAACCAGATGGACCCATCCGTTCCCGCAATGGCTGTGAAAGCCCCTTTCAGAACAATATTGATTCCATACATCCTGGCCATTTCTTTCATTCGCAACAACCGGGTTAAACTATCGGGATCCTCACCGAATAAACGGTTGTATTCGCCGGGATGGGGTGTAAGTATACTGTTTTTTGGCAGCTGCAGCAAAGATCCGGGGTTCTGCGAAAGTAAATTCAGTGCGTCTGCATCGAGTACAAGCGGCATCGTGACCCGCGACAGCAATTGTTCCAGCGCATGCCAGGTTTCCGGGTGTGTGCCTAAACCGGGTCCGGCGCCGATTGCGTTAAAGGGTTTCAGTTCCGGAACAGCAGTCAGATGGTCCGGGTCAGGATCCGGAATGGTCATCACCTCCGGAACAGCGGTTTGAATAATAACATTGTTTGCAGAGGGAATGCATAGGGTGGTCAGTCCGGATCCGGAACGCACGCAAGCCCGGGCCGACAGAACCGCGGCACCGGCCTTACCGGTAGATCCGGCAAGAAGAAGGGAATGTCCGTAGGTCCCCTTATGGCTGAATTTGCTCCTTTTCTGCAACCAGGAAGATGCATCCTCGATGCTGATAAAATTCCAGGGGGTCTCAACCTCGTCGATAAAATCAGGGTGAAGTCCAATGGGGATAACGGTCCAATCCCCGGTAAATTTCCGGTTTTCAGGAAAAAAGAAGCTCAGTTTCGGGAACTGGAAGGTTAGTGTTTGAGTAGCCCGAACCACCTGTTTTCCTGAGTTCAGGCGGTTATCCTCACCAAACAAACCTGAAGGAATGTCTACAGAGATAATTGGCACTCCGCAATTATTTAAATAATCAATCACTTCCGCCACAAATCCTTCGGGTTCACGGTTAAGTCCTGAACCAAACAGGGCATCCAGCACCAGATCATCCGGAGTGATGCCGGGCAACTGTACATCTGGTTCCAGGTAAGTGATTCTCAGATTGCTCCTTTCAGGCAGCCTGTCAATATTAGCGGCTGCATCGGGCGACCACTTTTTCCCGGCAAAGAGAAACAGCTCCACGTTGCGTCCGGCATTGGCAAACATCCGTGCAAGGGCGATCCCGTCGCCGCCATTATTCCCCCACCCTGCGAAAATCAGGATTTTACGGTATGCCGGATTTGATTTCTCCAGGAAGGCCAGCAACCCTGACGCTGCCCGCTCCATCAAATCGATTGACAGCAAGGGTTCCCGGGCGATGGTAAATTCATCAGCCTGCCGGATCTGCTCTGTGGTAAGCACCTTCATAAAGCCTAAAACTACGCAATTTCAGGCGATTTTGAACCCGTGTTAAAAGATTTCTATATTTGTGCAAAACCATTAACAAACGAATATAAATCCAAAATCTACACCATTATGTTTAAAAACCATCCCAAGGGTCTGATCGTAGCCTTTTTTGCGAATATGGGCGAACGATTCGGATTTTATACGATGATGGCCATCCTCGTACTATTTCTACAGGCAAAGTACGGATTATCTGAGGATAAGGCCGGCAGCATTTACAGTTGGTTTTATTTTGCCATTTATGCACTGGCCCTGTTGGGCGGACTGCTGGCCGATTATACGAGGAAATACAAGACCGTGATTCTCTTCGGACAAATCATCATGTTCGCCGGATATGTCATCATGGCTATTCCACAGCTGCCACTGGTAATTACTATTATCGGCCTCTGCACCATTGCTTTGGGTAACGGTCTTTTTAAAGGCAACCTTCAGGCAGTCGTGGGTCAGATGTATGATGATCCAAAGTATGACAAGATCCGCGACTCGGCCTATATGATATTTTATATGGGTATCAACGTGGGTGCATTCTTCGCACCTTTTGCCGCCACCGGTGTCCGCAACTGGTGGTTGAAAGCCAATGATTACCTCCACGACGGAAGTTTGCCGGCACTTTGTCATCAGTTCATCGACGGAACACTGAAAGATCAAACCCAACTGCAAACACTGGCAAACAGCGTCAGCCTGAATGGTCCGGTTACCGATCTTTCGGCATTTTCCCAGAATTATCTGGATGTTTTTGCCAGGGGTTACAATTATGCCTTCATGATTGCTGCCGGAGCCATGGTTCTGTCGTTGATGGTTTACGTATTTTTTAATCGTTTGCTACCGAATAAAGAAAAAGCAGTCACCGAAAAGACTATTTCTTTCGGAGACAAATCCTGGGCTATTTTCCCGGCTTTAGGGGTTGGGGTAGCAGCAGCGATCGGAATTGGATTCTTAAAAGCCACTGCAACCGGAACCAATTTTGCTGAAGGTGACAACATTGCCACCGGAGCCGCATTCGGATTGTTTGCCACTTTTGTGACCTGGATCATCACCATTTCGAAAAAAGAAGAGAGGCAGCGGATTATCGCGCTGGTGCTGGTCTTTTTCGTGGTGGTTTTCTTCTGGATGTCGTTCCATCAGAACGGACTGACATTCACCTTCTTCGCCCGCGACTATACGGTTAAAACAGTTGATCCGTATACCTACATGTTTTTTACCGTCGAAAACATACTATCTCTTGTCGCCTTTATCGCCGGTATCGTTTTAGTGCTTGGAAAGTCGAACAAATTGAACACCAGGCTCATCGGAGCAGCTTTGATGGTAACCGGTGCCAGTGCAGTATACTACTTTTTCAATCAGGGTTCGGAACAGAATTCCATTTCACCGGAAGTATTCCAGTCGTTTAACCCGCTGTTTATTGTCACCCTCACCTTCCTGGTCATGGGATTCTTTGCCTGGCTAAACAAAAAAGGGATCGAACCCTCCACTCCGCGTAAGATCGGTTACGGGATGATCATAGCAGCCCTCGGGTTCCTGGTGATCCTGATCGCCTCCTTAAACCTGGTTTCCCCGCACGAACTCAAGATAGTGGACGAATCGGGTGCCATCAAATACAGCGCAGTACCGGATAGTTCCCGAGTGATGCCTTACTGGCTCATCTCGTCCTACCTCATTTTAACTATTGCCGAACTTTTCCTGAGTCCGATCGGATTATCGTTCGTGTCGAAAGTCGCTCCCGGAAGGTTCCAGGGGTTGATGCAGGGCGGCTGGTTACTGGCAACAGCTGTTGGAAACAAGCTATTATTTGTCGGCAGTACATTCTGGGGAAAACTCGATTTATGGCAATTGTGGCTGATCTTCATTGTTTGCTGTCTGATTTCCGCTGCGTTTATCTTCTCCATTATGAAACGGCTGGAAAGAATAACATCCTGATAGCTGATACCCGGTTATCGACACCCGGGTTGTTAACAATTGTTCATAACCCGGGTTGAAACCGTGTGGATACAAACACGATAAAAACTATTGACAAATTGATTTTGACCATTACCTTTGGTCGTACCAAGTAAGCGATAAAGATCGCAAACAAAGTGAGGTTCTTTGAACGGGATGATCCGGCAAACGCGAAAGCAAAGCTGGCTGAATAAACGGTACCGAGATGAAAAATCCGACCGGCAGGATATCAACCGGAGAAATTTGGTTGAGCTTACCGAGCGAAAGTAATCGAAGGGAAAACTTTCAGAGTTATGTTCGATACCATCTGCACCTGTAGGCAGACGCAAGTTGGGCCAAAGAGGGAACAAATTCGGACAGAACACAGGCAGACGCCCATCCCATCAGGTTAAAAAACCATACACCATGCAATCCGAACGGTAGCTTGGACACCAGCGGGAACTACGGTACCCGGGAAGTGGAAAGGGGTAATCATCAAACGATGGTTACCCCTTTGTGTTTATAGGGCAGTGGGCAGTTGGCAGTTGGCAGTTGGCAGTGGGCAGGAGGCAGTGGGCAGGAGGCAGTGGGCAGGAGGCAAAAATTAGTAAAAAGACCAAAGAAGTAAAAAATATTAATCGCCTCATTACCATTTTATTACAAGCTCTGCTTACTTTCTGTTTCTTATCTCTTAGGACTAATTTTTGCCTTTTGCCTTCTGCCTTTTTGTCTCAACCCCACCCCTTTCCATACCACGAAGCTTCTCTGTCATCCCCGCGAAAGGCCTGCCATCGTAAAGCGGGGGCTGGTACCCCGCCGCAAACCATGAATCTTTCCTGTTAAACGGCAATAAGTCTCTTGTTAAGGTTCACTACCTTTATCCAATCAAATTAGCCGAACCCATGAGAAAAATAATCCTCCACTGCCTGTTACTAACGATCGCTGCCACTTCCCTGACAGCACAGAATTCCATCCAATCCGACTTATTCAAGGATTTTGAATACCGAAACCTGGGTGCCTTCCGTACCGGCGCCTGGATCGCGGATATTGCGGCTCCGGTAAATCCTGATGCAGCCAACAAATACACTTTCTATGTAGCGCCAAGGTCAGGCGGGGTATGGAAAACCGTCAATAATGGAACGACATTTAAATGCATAACCGATACCCTCGGAGTCACCTCAATCGGCGTGGTGGAAGTAGCCGCGAGCGACCCGAACATCGTATGGGTAGGTACCGGAGAAGCTTACAATGCCCGCTCATCCTATGCCGGAAACGGGATTTATGTATCGAAAGATGCCGGAAAAACCTGGACCGCAAAGGGACTCAGGGATTCGCACCACATCAACCGGATACTCATCCATCCCACCAATCCGGATATCGTTTATGTGGCCGTGATGGGTCACCTTTACACCCCCAATGCCGAACGCGGCGTGTTCAAAACAACCGATGGCGGGAACACCTGGCAAAAAATCCTTTATCTCGGTGACGATATCGGCGTGATCGACCTGACGATAAATCAGTCTGACCCAGATATACTTTATGCAGCATCCTATGAAAAGAGCAGGAAAGCCTGGACCTTCGAACCGGGTGGACCGGGGAGCCGGATATATAAAACCACCGACGGCGGAACCAGCTGGAAGGAGCTGAAAAACGGACTGCCGGGCGGGGATATCGGACGAATCGGTATCGATATACACCAGGGAAATCCCAACATTTTATACGCTGCGATCCAGAACCTCAATCCGGATCCCGATTTCGATCCGAAAAATGCGCGGACAACCAATGCAAATGTCGATGCAACTTATGATGCACTCATCGGCGGTGAAGTGTACCGATCGGATGATGCCGGAGAATCCTGGAAGAAAATGTCAGACAAAAAAACCGATGTCAGCGGAAAAGCAGCCTACTCTTTCAACCAGATATATGTCGATCCGGTTAATCCCAACAACGTGTATATCCCAGGCGTTTCCATGTTCTATTCCTTCGATGGCGGCAAAACCTGGCCGATGGGCTGGCGCACGCGCGACCGCTTCCAGAGCAATTTTGGCGATGTCCGATGTTTCTGGATCGACCCGGTAGATCCACAGCACATGATGTTGGGAAGCGACGGGGGAATCTATGCCACCTGGGATGGCGGTTTAACCATGAATCATTTCTATCAGCTGCCAACAGGAGAAATTTATGATGTTGAGGTTGATAACTCAACTCCGTATAATATCTACATCGGATTGCAGGATCATGAAACCTGGAAAGGGCCGAGCAACAGCTGGTTCGGATCGGTGGGCATCGAGGAATGGGTGATCACCGGTGAAGCCGATGGGATGTACACCAAGGTGGATCCTCAAAATAATCGCTGGCTCTATTATACCGGTCAGTT
>JBBQOG010000114.1:0-8975 GCA_038330665.1 Bacteroidales bacterium | reverse complement strand
ACCCGACCCGTTCCCTCTTCAGCTTTCGACGGAGGTTGGGATTGGACTGATATCCGGCAGGCTAATTATTTCCTGGCGCATTGTGACAGTGCTAAAGGAGTTAAAGCTGATGTTCTAACCTATATCGGCGAAGTGCGGTTTTTCAGGGCATTGCTATATTTTGAGAAAGTCAAAATATTTGGCGATGTACCCTGGATAAGCAAACCGCTTTCCACCACCTCAGAGGAACTCTACATTACGAGAACTAGTCGCAAGGTCATCGTTGATTCCATCATTGCCGATCTCGACAGGGCCATTGACTGGCTTAAACCATTTAGCAAAGCTAATGAATCGCGTGTCAATCAGGAGGTTGCCATGCTATTAAAAGCACGGATATGCCTTTATGAAGGTACCTGGGAAAAATATCATGCCGGTCACACTTTCGGGGTCGCTGGATCCGATGGTTCTGACTATCTCCGGCAAGCTGCAGCGGTTACGGATCTTCTTATGAGCCGAAATCGGTTCAGCATATACAAAGGACCCGCAGGCAGGGAGTATTGGTCCCTTTTCAACCAGTTGGATTATACCGGAAATCCGGAAGTCCTGTTGTGGAAGAAGTTCGACGTGGGATTGCAGATTACCAATAATGTATCCAGGTCCCTTTCAGGGGGCGGTGGAAAAATTGGAATGTCAAAGGAATTGATCGATAGTTATTTGTGTACTGATGGCAAACCTGTATCAGTCAGCCCGGTATTTCTGGGTTATGACTCCCTAAGCCGGGAAGTGATGAACCGTGATCCCCGGCTGGCTCAATCCATTTTTCTTAAGGGTTATGATATGGTTAACAATGCCCCCACACCAGACATGAACCAGGTATTCAGCCTGCCCACACTCGACGGCAGCGGGGAATTCCGCAATACCACCGGGTACGCGATTTATAAAGGGGTTAACCCTGATTTTCTGAATCAGGGAAATAACGACATCGGAACCCAGGGTTCCATCATTTTCCGATATGCCGAAGTCCTGTTGATCCATGCGGAAGCCAAGGCGGAGCTGGGAACCCTGACCCAGTCGGATATTGATAAAACAATTAACCTGTTGCGTGACCGGGTGGACATGATCCACCTGGAGATGGGCAACATTACTACGGATCCGAATTGGGATTTCCCGACCTTATCTCCAATTATCAATGAGATCAGGCGGGAGCGCAGGGTGGAACTGGCTTGCGAAGGATTCCGATGGGATGATCTCGCCCGGTGGAGAGCCGATCATCTGATCATCGGAAAACGGTTTAAAGGAGTCAAATATTTGGGTACCAACCTGGAAGGTGCTTATGTCGACTATCGGGGAAACCAGACCATTTTCATCGGCCAAAATCTCTTTGTGGATGAAAATGGGTTTGTTGATCCCTATCAGATGCTTCTACCCGGCGGATTCAGGTTCAATCCCGACCGGGATTATTTGTCGCCTATACCATCGGATGAACTGGTGTTAAATCCGGCCTTAAACCAAAATCCAAACTGGTAAGGTCCTGGATCTTACCTGAAGAATGGGATGCGCAATAAACCGCTCATAATCCTGGTCCTGATAGGGATAGGTATATTGGTCTGCTCTGGCTGTAAGAAAACCATTTCGATTACGTCGCTGCTGGATGAGATGGCCGACCGGAAACACCTGACCTATTTTCCTGAGGAGGAATACCTGCTTAAACAGGCCAGCAGTTACAATCGTGCCTCTGTGGCACCGGGCCGGGCAAGTTGGTTTGAGAACAATGATATGTCACACTTCATCCGGGTCGAGGAAACTGCCGGACGAAGGGAATACGTTCTGCTGGATACCGATGGCCCGGGTGCCATTGTGCGATGGTGGATGACGTTTTATAAGGCTCAGAATGGCATTATTCGGGTCTATATCGATCATGATTCTATTCCCTCAATCAAAGGGGCGCCATCAGAAGTCCTGAGTGGCTCGCTACTCGCTGCGCCACCGTTGGCAACATCGGTGCAGGCTGGTGCTCCTTTGGGCGAGGAGGGTCGTGACTATGACCATAATCTCTATGTGCCGATCCCCTTTAACAACCATTGTAAGATTACCTATGAATGCGATTCTATCCGGATCCTATTTGATTACGAAGGTACTCCGGTGCCTAAGGGTTATTTTTGGCCGGATGTGTTTTACAATATCGGGTATCGACTCTATTCCGGAAAAGTAAATTTGAAATCGTTTACTGATCAGGAACTTAAAGATTCCCGATCAGCAATGACCAGCTGCGGAGCACGATTAGTTGAAGGAACGGTGGAATCGCTATCCGGGAAAGCATTTGACGAGCAGGTGCTGCCGGGTGATTCGGTGATGATTGAAATCCGCGGGAAAGACCGGGCCATCAACCATCTGAGCCTGCTCCCGGAAGCGATAGATTTGAAACAAGCTCTGCGATCGACGGTAGTAAAGATCTCTTTCGATGGCAATCAAACCGTATGGGCACCGGTCGGGGAGTTTTTCGGATCAGGTTACAGCAGCAAACCCCATCAAACCTGGATGAACCGTGTGAACCCTGACGGGTTGATGGAATCTTTCTGGATCATGCCCTTCCGGGAAAAATGCACAATCACGCTGATCAATTATGGCAAGGATAGTATTCACCTGAAAGGTTCATCCGGGCTAACCAACTATAAGTGGAAAGCAAACAGCATGTATTTCGCCGCCTCGTGGCATGAATACCATCATATCAGGAGCCGTGACACTGAGGGAGCCCCATTCGACCTCAATTTTATTGATATTAATGCCAAGGGGGTATATGTCGGTGACCAGGTTACCCTATTTAATAATTCCTGGAAATGGTGGGGCGAAGGAGATGAAAAAATTCTTGTGGACGGCGAGCGCTTTCCATCCAGTTTTGGCACCGGATCCGAAGATTATTACGGTTACTCTTTTGCACGGCAGGAGTCATTCTCTCATCCATTTATCTCTCAACCGGAAGGAACTGGCAACATGGGCCGGGGTATCACGATAAATATGCGACACCGCTCCCTGGATGCCATTCCCTTTCATTCTTCGATCAGCTCGAATATCGAACTCTGGCACTGGGATACCGTGTGTATGAATTATGCACTGACCACTTTTTACTATGTACTACCGCCCGTCTGGATCAATGTTGAGCCAGATCCGGAAAGTGTAAAAAAAGCCGTAGCAGTGGAACAGCGGGATCTGGTGTGTGACGATTCCATCAGTCAATCAGAATATTATACAGTCGCCGATTTTGAAAAGGTACCAAAAATCGATGCTCATTTTCATTATCTAACACAAGATCAGCGGTATATGAAATTTGCCATTTCGCTGAACTTCAAACTCCTCACCCCTATCTGGGACGGAGAGGTTGATATCAGCGACCAGTTAAGGATATCATCGGCAATAAGGAAGTCATTCCCGAATGATTATGCCTTTTTTACGACATTTTCAACAGATGGCATTGATGATCCCGGGTTTGGCCCCATGACCATCGAGAGCATCAAAAAAGGAATCCGGATGGGGGCGACCGGAGTCAAGGTTTGGAAAAACATCGGGATGGAAGTTAAAAATGCTGACGGGAAGTATATAGTGATTGATGATCCCGTGTTTGATCCGATTTTTAACTATCTCGAAGAAAAAGGCATTCCTGTGATCGGACATTTGGGCGAACCCCGCGATTGCTGGCTGCCCGAAAAGGAAATGACCGACCCTTCGGATGTGACTTACTATAAGAACAACCCGCAATATTATATGTTCCGGCACCCGGAAGTGCCGTCGTATGAGCAACAGATCAGCGCCCGGGACAACCTCCTGAAAAAACATCCCGACCTGGATTTTGTGGCAGCCCATCTGGCAAGCCTGGAGTGGAATGTCGATGAGATTGCCAGGCGCCTGGACAGCTTTCCCAATTTGAAAGTTGATCTGGCCGCACGTATGTATCATCTGCAATATCAATCGAAACTGGATTACGACCGCGTCCGTGATTTCATGATCAAATACCAGGATCGCATTGAATATGGGACTGATAGTGAAGTCCATGATATCAAGGGTGTTGACCCGGATAAATTTCTTAAAAACCTCCGGAGAGGTTGGCTGGCTCAATGGATGTACCTCGCAACCGATTCAACGCTCAATGTTAAGGGCCTTAAACTGCCTAAACAGGTTATCGACAAGATTTATTTCAAAAATGCACAACGCTATTTCCAGCCTCTAAAAATCCAATTATGAAAAGATGGAATAGCCAAATAGTCCTTATTTTACTTATCATTCATTCCTGTAGTCCTGAAGTCCGCGAACCTACGATTACCACCGAAAGCTTTCTGACGGAAATGACTGACCTTCGGCGGTTACCCACTTTATCCAATCCGCCGTACCGGACGATACAGTTCTCATCCTACGACCGGAGGAGCAAATCCCCAGAACAGGAAGGCTGGTTTTCCAATGACGACGGGTTTGGTGGGGAAACCATTCCGGGATTCGAGGAAGTCCTTAAAGAGCCTGATGGAGAGGGAACCGGGGAGTACCTGATTTGTGATATTCAACAACCTGGTGCCATCGTAAGACTCTGGACAGCAGGGATCACGGGCCGGATAAGATTGTATCTGGATCATGTAAATAAACCCTTTTACGAAGGACCTGCCGCTGATTTTTTTTGGAACACACCAAAGGCCCTTGTTGGGAAAGAGCCTGATACCAATACATTCAGGCAGTTTGATGCCGTTTATTATCCCATACCGTTTTCGAAAAGGTGCCGGTTGGAGTGGATCGGCAACATCAGCGAACTGCATTTCTATCACGTGGAAGCCCGAGTGTATGATCCAGGTACCCTCATCCGGACATTCAGCAAGGACCAGGGAACTTCGCTTTCAAAAGATCTTAAGGTTCAGAATCCGGATGTAAAAACGGATAGTGGCGAATGGATAAAAATCGAGGTTCCCCCGATGGAATCAAAGGTATTGTGGCAAAAACAAGGCTCAATGGCTATCCTCAGATTTTCGGTTCAGGTACATTCGGCCAACATGGAAGCAGCATTGCGAAAATCCGTTCTGAAAATTCATTTTGATCATTCTCCCACACCCCAGGTTGAATCTCCCCTTGGAGATTTTTTCGGTGCCGCTCCCGGGATCAACCCATTCCAATCTCTGCCTTTTTCGGTGAATCAACAGGGCGTAATGACCTGCAGGTTCTTCATGCCTTTTGGCGAAAGCGCCCGGATTACTGTTGAAAATCTTTCCGATGAACCGGTACAGATAACTACCCAGGTCAGTACGACGGATTTCCCCTGGGAAGAAGGGAAAACCATGCACTTCAGAGCCCGTTGGAAAATTAACCATGAACTAACCGCCTCGGATTCACTGATATGGGACATGCCCTTCCTGTTGGCTTTTGGAAAGGGCCGCGTTGTTGGTGCCGCCTCCTATGTGTACAATCCTTCTAATGTACCGACTTCGTGGGGTAACTGGTGGGGCGAAGGTGACGAGAAAATCTTTGTGGATGCCGATACCTTTCCATCCTTTTTTGGTACCGGCTCCGAAGATTATTATAACTATTCCTGGTCATCGGCCCGGATTTTTTCCCATCCTTATTGCGGTCAACCCCGAAACGACGGTCCGGGTAACCGGGGATATGTTTCGAATTACCGCTGGCATATTCTCGACGATATCCCTTTCGACGATAAACTCGCCTTTTATATGGAATTAAGGTCGCATGGTCCGGTTCCGGATTTTTCCTACGGAAGGATTGTCTATTTCTATGCCCTGCCCGGACTGCTCGACGATTACCAGCCCGTTACACCGGAGGATGTTCGTGACCTGCCTTACCGGGAGTGGAACCCCGAGGCTTATTTGGGTTCGGCGGGATACCGGTTTGTTGAAGCGGAAGATCTTCTGGTTCGAAATCCACAGGTGCGGCTGGAGAAGGGACAGATATGGGCCGGTGGCAAAATCCTGATATGGAAACCGGAGCGGAGGAATGATCGGATTACCCTGATTCTCAATGTAAATCAGGAAATCACCAATACCCATATCGGATTCACACTGGCCAAACAGCCGGGAGGGGGAGCTGTTTCCCTGATCATCAATGGAAACCGGATCCAACTAAAGGGAGAATCAATATTGCAACTTATTGAAGAAAACCAAACTGTCCTGGACAATTTCTTTTCCGGACCGGTAACTTTGAAAAAGGGTCGAAATGAGATTCAATTTGAGAATGCTTGTGATCGTCCAGACTCTTCGGTCGGTATAGATTTTATCTGGCTGAAGGCGAATGAAATGAATTAAACACCGAACAAAATGTTTGAAAAAGCTAAAAATCGCCTGCAAGCCATGGAAATTTACCAGGTCAGGAATACGACTGTACTTTCAAAAGAGCGGGTCGTTTCGGTGGATGCCCTCAGGGGATTCGATATGTTTTGGATCATGGGTGGTGACATGATGTTCAAGGGGCTGGATAAAATTTTCAACAACCGGATATCCGCATTCATCAGTTTGAACATGGATCACTCGGAATGGCTTGGGTTTCACTTCTACGACATCATCATGCCCCTGTTCCTGTTTCTGGTTGGGGTATCGATGGTTTATTCCTATCGCAAGCGGCTTACCAACAGTTCCTCCGATTCCGCCATCTGGAAACATACCCTGAAAAGAATTTTGATCCTCTGGGTACTGGGCATGATGGTTCAGGGCCAATTACTCAGTTATTCCATTGAAAAAATCGAGTTCTATTCGAATACGCTTCAAGCAATCGCCGCAGGCTACCTGATCGCCACCATTTTTATTCTCTATTTCAAGGTCCGCATCCAGATTATGGCAACCCTGGGGCTGATGCTAACCTATTGGGCCCTGGTGGCGCTCATTCCTGTTGACGGGACCACCGCCAATGCTTATGCGATGCAGGGAAATCTTCCCATGTATATTGATCAATCTGTTTTGGGGCAGTTCCGGGGTTGGTGGCACTATGCCTGGATCCTTCCCTCCCTCAATTTCGGTGCGACCGTCATGCTCGGTGTCTTTACCGGGTACATTATGCAATCAAATCTGGCACCCTTAAAAAAATTCAGATTCCTCGTCGTCCTGGGCTTGCTTTTATTTTCAGCCGGAATGATCTGGGGCATCTGGCATCCGGTCATCAAAAAGATTTGGACCAGCTCCTTCGTTCTCTTTTCAGGCGGAATTTGTGTGATGCTCCTGTCCCTCTTTTACCTGATCAATGATGTTTGGGGTGTTAGGAAGGGATTCCGGTGGATGATTATCATCGGATCGAATGCCATCGTGGCTTATGTGGCCTGGCACCTTTTTGAACACAGTTTCACCGGCATGGCGGAGGTTTTCCTGAAAGGAGCGAAGGAGTGGATTGAAAATGCTTACGACTCCCTCCGGTATCTGGGCGGATTCCTGATCCTTTTCCTGTTGCTCCGGTATATGTATAAGAATAAGACTTTTATAAGAATATGAAAACGAATCGCAGAGATTTTTTTAGAATCGCCGGCGTGGCCGGGGCCGGCCTGGTGGCAGGAGGTCTTTCATCCTGTTCGCCTAAAGAACCGGAATCAAAATCGAGCCCGATGGGCGCCATCGACACCGCTGTAAGAAAAGAGCACAGGCAGTCATTTAATATGAGTGGATATGCCGCTCCTAAGATAGAAACCGTCCGGGTGGGTATTATCGGACTGGGTATGCGAGGACCTGGGGCTGTTGAAAGGATGTCGAATATCCAGGGGGTCGAAATCAGGGCGCTGTGTGATACCCGGCCCGACCGCGTGGAAGCGGCGCAAAAGATTCTGTCGAAACACGGGCTGCCTGCGGCAAAGTCCTACAGTGGCAACAACGATGTATGGAAGGAACTTTGTCAGAGTCCTGATATCGACCTTGTGTATATCTGTTCCCCTTGGAAAATGCATACCCCCATGGCTGTTTACGCCATGGAAAACGGCAAGCATGCTGCTTCCGAAGTTCCGGCAGCAACCACCCTCGAAGAAGCCTGGCAACTCGTTGAAACGTCTGAAAAGACGCGTAAGCATTGCATGATGCTCGAAAATTGCTGTTACGACTTTTTTGAATTGCTGACCCTGAATATGGTCAGGCAGGGTTTTTTCGGGGAAATCGTTCATGTTGAAGGTGCCTACCTCCATGACCTGCGATCGTTGAATTTCAGTAAGACGGGTTATACGGATATGTGGAGACTGAAGGAAAATCAGCATCGGAATGGCAACCTTTATCCTACCCACGGATTGGGGCCCGTTTGTCAGGTTCTCAACATCAACCGGGGTGACCGGATGATGTATCTGACTTCCATGTCGGGAAACGATTTCATGATGGGAGCCATGGCAGCCGAACTGGCCGCAAAAGATTCCTTTTATAACGAATTTGCCACCCTTGGATACCGCGGGAACATGAATACCACCTCCGTTCGTACGGAAAAAGGAAAAACCATTATGATTCAGCATGATGTAACCTCCCCTCGTCCCTATTCACGAATTCACCATATCAGTGGTACCAAGGGTGTGGCCATCAAGTACCCGGAGCCGGGTCGTATCGCATCGGCGCATGAGTGGTTCAGCGCCGAAGAGATCGCTAAACTCGAGGCTGAATACACCCCTGAAATTGTAAAACGCGTAGGAGCCCTGGCGAAAGAAATCGGCGGTCACGGAGGCATGGATTTCCTCATGGACTGGAGGCTAATAGATTGCCTTCGTAATGGCCTCCCATTGGATGAAGATGTATACGATGCGGCACTCTGGAGCTGCATTGCCCCTCTCAGCCAATGGTCGGTGGCTAACCAGTCGAATTCCATTCAGGTTCCCGATTTTACCTGCGGCTCATACCAATCCAATCAACCGGTAGATTTGAGCCTTACCCGGGGCGGTAACACGCAGGTGCGTGAGAAAGTGGTCAATTCTGAAAACCAATTAAAAATCTGATCATGAATAATTCAACTAATTCCCGCCGCAATTTTTTAAGGAAAGCAGGATTTGCTACTGCCGGAATCAC
>JBBQOG010000113.1:0-9028 GCA_038330665.1 Bacteroidales bacterium | reverse complement strand
CTCCGCCGAAATCTGGGAAGTGATCGCTTATATACGGAGTTTCAACAAAGATTATAAACAGGAAACTGCCGTTAAGGCCGGAAATAATGCACGCTACTCGGATATCCGGATCGGACTTGCGGTACTGAATGACTCCACTATTCTGGCTTCTGTGTCCGGCATGGAAAAAGATCAGCGGGTGCCAGTACCGGCTGCGGAAGCACAGCTTTTCGCCCACCGTTTTTTCGGGCATTTGCCCCTGGATGAAGTTAAAGCAGCTGATACACAAGGGAATATCAAGTTTTTTGTATCCCAATCGCTACCGGCAGATACCGCCGGCATGATTAAAATGATTGCACGGCTTACCGATGAGGAACAATACGGCGCAGTGGAAACCGACACCGTCCTGAAAATCGGTCGCGAAACGCATCCGGTCAGCCTGCGCGCCAAACGCGCCATCTGGAATACGGTTGATATGGCCCCAACCTGGCTTCTCATTGTATACCCACTGGCCCTTCTGACGGTATTATCCGTGATCGGATATGTATTACTTGGCCTTAGAAAAATATTCTATCTGGGAAAAGAAGAAGAAAAAACCCTGAAAAAATAGACGCAAATATACGTCTCTACAACCCTGAAACCCTGAAACCTATGAACGCACTTACCAACATCGGTCGAATCCTATACGCCCTGCCTTTTGCGATCTTCGGTATCAATCATTTCATCATGAAAGATTTTTACCTGGGCGAACTCACTTCGTTCATCCCATTTGGCGGATATATGATCCTGCTAACCGGAGTCATTATGATCCTGACCAGCATCTCCATTATCACAAAGAAATATATCCGGATCAGCACCCTGCTGCTGGCAGGTCTTCTGGTTCTTTTTATTGCCACGATCCACATTCCGCAATTATTTTCGGATACCACCGTGTCCGGTCCCGACATGAAAATGATTGCCATGATTGCCCTGCTCAAGGATATATCCCTCTTGGGCGGCAGTCTGATGATCGCCGGAATGGTTAATGAGGAGAAGCAGGCTAATAATTAAAGACATGAAAAGATCTGGTTTTATTTTTCTTCTGTTTCTCAGTCTGACCGTTTTCGGACAGACCGATCCGGTTAAAATTCCAAAGCTGGAGATCGGCATTGAAGAGAAACTGGGACAAACGATTCCGCTCGACCTCCGGTTTATCAACGAAGCCGGCGACACGGTTTCACTGGGTCAATTGATCGACAAACCCACCATCCTTTCCTTTGTTTACTACGATTGTCCGAGCATTTGCGGTCCCTTCCAGTCAGGTATCGCCGATGTTATTTCACGAGTCGACATGAACCTGGGTACCGACTATCAGGTCATTCTGATCAGCTTTAACCCTTTGGACGACCCCATCAAAGCACGGGAAAAAAAGAACAATTATGTGCAGGGAATACCCGAAGCGCAACGATTTGCCTGGCACTACCTAACCGGTTGGCAGGAGAATATCCTGAAAATAACCGATGCGGTGGGATATCGGTTTAAGCCCACCGGGCTGGATTTTGCCCATCCTTCCGCATTGATCGTGCTGAGCCCTTCCGGCAAGATCACTCGTTACCTGTATGGAATCAGTTTCCTGCCCTTCGACCTGAAACTGGCTCTCATCGAAGCGCAAAAAGGATTGCCCCGGCCCACCATCAATAAAGTGCTGGAAATATGCTTTTCCTATGACACGATCAGTCACTCCTACACCCTTCAGGTGACCAGAATTGTAGGCATTCTTACGATTCTGATCGCATTGGTGGTATTCCTGGTATTGATTCTCAAAAAAAGAAAAAAAACAGCTAATTGAACAACTGATGAGTAACAACGAATCACCCCACCAGCCCAGTTATCTGGATAATACGGGAAAGTACAAAGGCATCATGGCATGGCTGACGTCTACCGATCATAAGCGGATCGCCCTGCTTTACCTGTATGCGATCATCGTTTTCTTTTTTGTGGCTGCATTTCTCGGACTGGCCATGGCGATAGAGAAGATGAAGCCCGGACAGGATATCATGAATGCCCAGACTTACAACGGATTTTTTACCGTTCACGGGATCATCATGGTTTTCATGATTGTCATTCCCGGCCTGGCTGCCGTGTTCGGGAACTTTGCCCTGCCGCTGCTGATCGGTGCCCGCGATGTGGCATTCCCCCGCTTGAATTTGTTTTCCTGGTATCTGTATATGATCGGAGCCCTATTGGCGATCCTCTCTCAACTGTTAAAAGGTGGCCCTCCGGACACCGGATGGACTTTCTACGTACCCTATAGCGCGCAAAGTTCCACAAATGTCATTTTTGCACTCACGGCTGCTTTTGTACTTGGATTTTCGAGTATCCTCACCGGACTGAATTTCATTGTCACGATACACCGGATGCGTGCCCCGGGGATGACCTGGTTCAAAATGCCCTTATTCCCATGGGCTCTTTATGCCACCGCCTGGATACAGGTGCTGGCCACGCCGATTATTGGAATCACCCTGCTGATGGTCATTGCCGAACGGGTATTGCATATCGGTTTCTTCGACCCCGCTTTGGGGGGGGATCCGGTTCTGTTTCAGCATTTGTTCTGGATTTATTCGCATCCGGCGGTTTATATTATGATCCTGCCAGCAATGGGGGTGGTTACTGAGATATTCCCGACCTTCAGTCAGAAACCGGTTTTCGGTTATGGAGCTATCGCCATTTCCAGTCTGGCTATTGCCTTTGTCGGCTATTTTGTCTGGGGGCATCATATGTTCACTTCTGGCATCAGTTACTGGTCGAGATGGTTCTTCTCCTTCCTTACTTTCATTGTGGCAGTGCCAAGTGCCATCAAGGTCTTTAACTGGGTCAGCACCCTCTATGGCGGATCCATCGATTTAAAACCGCCCCTGCTGTATGCCATTTCGTTCATCTTCCTGTTCATGATCGGGGGCTTTACCGGGTTATTCCTCGGTGCGCTGGCCACGAATGTGCAGCTGCATGACACGACCTTTGTAGTGGCTCACTTCCATTATATCATTTTTGGAGGGATGGGTTTTGCCTTCTTCGCCGGGATGCATTACTGGTATCCCAAAATTTACGGACGAATGTACAGTAACCGCTGGGCCAATATCGCCTGGGGCTTTTCGTTCGCCGGCTTCAACCTGCTCTATTTCCCGCAATTCATCATCGGCGTTCAGGGCATGCCCCGCCGGTATTTTGATTACCTACCGCAATTTACCTGGGGGCATTTTATTTCCGGCATCGGGGCCTTCATACTGATTACAGGATTGATTTTGATGGTTTGGAACTTCGTTTACCATATAAGTCGGGGTGCCATTGCCCCGTCAAACCCTTGGAAAGGGGTAACACTCGAGTGGCAGATTTCGTCTCCACCTCCGGCTGAGAATTTTGATGAGATCCCGGTTATTAAGCACAACCCTTACTGGTTTGGGAAGGAAGAGGAGAGGAGTTTAGGAGTTTAGGAGGTGAGGAGTTTAGGAGTTTAGGAGTTTAGGAGTTTAGGAGTTTAGAAGTTTAGGAGTTTAGGAGGTGAGGAGTTTAGGAGGTGAGGAGTTTAGGAGTAAGATTTAAAGAATTTGAAATTTTAGGTATATGGCAGATACAAAACATGTTGCATCAGCAGAACACCACGATTATTTGGCCTCAAAAATGGGTATGTGGCTGTTCATCTTTACCGAGCTGTTTTTATTTGGGGGACTGTTTCTGGTTTATGCAGTTTTCCGTGCACAGTATTCCGGTGATTTTCATCAGGCTGCACAAGAAACCAACACCTTTATCGGTACGCTGAATACCGTTATCCTCCTGGTCAGCAGTATGACAGTGGCCATGTCGATCACCGCCATTCAGCAGGATCAGAAGGGACGCGCCGTAAGACTCCTGCTGATGACCCTGTTCCTGGCTTTTGTCTTCCTGGTTAACAAGTATTTTGAGTGGGGGCACAAATTCGAACTGAAGCTTTATCCCGGCTCACCCGTACTGGGCAATTTGCCCAAAGGAGAACTGCTTTTTTTCGGTCTCTATTTTCTGATGACCGGGCTGCATGCGCTCCATGTGATTATAGGTATGATTCTTCTGGTCCTGACCATCGTAAGAATCCTGAACGGCCGGATCAACTCGGTGAACTTTTCCCTGCACGAAAACAGCGGCTTATACTGGCACCTGGTTGACCTGATCTGGATCTTTTTATTCCCGATGATGTACCTAATTACCTGAAAGAAAATGACCAATAACGAACTATCCAATTCACGCTAAATGCTTTGTCATGGACACCCCAAAACCTCATATATCGAGCAACCTTTCAAATTTAACGGTGCTAACCCTATTACTGACACTTACCGCCCTATCAGTTGCCTCAGCCGAGATGCACCTGGGGCAGCTATCCATAGCGGTCGCGCTTTTGGTTGCTTCCGTTAAAGGCACCACCGTTTTAACCTATTTCATGCACCTCAAATACGAGAGCCTGTTTTTTAAGATCATGGTAGCGGGCGTATTTGCGATGTATGCGTTGATCATTATTTTTCTGTTTTTCGATTATTTATTCCGCTAAACAATAGATAAAACCATGTTAGAAGGTGCATCCAATTTAGCTGCCGGTGTTGATCGCACGTTTATGCTGATCTTATACATTTCCATATTCTTTACCCTGGGAATTACCGCGTTCATGATCTGGACCGTGATCAAATACAACCGGAAAAAGAACCTTCCGGCCAAGCAATTTTC
Organism: Bacteroidales bacterium; assembly: GCA_038330665.1. Classification (GTDB taxonomy): domain Bacteria; phylum Bacteroidota; class Bacteroidia; order Bacteroidales; family UBA12481; genus UBA12481. The sequence goes on along the minus strand of JBBQOG010000113.1, from coordinate 4,321 downwards.
AGGAAGTGTGACATTGGAAATTGCGTGGACTGCCATTCCCCTCATTCTGGTTATGGTAATCTTTATTTATGGCTGGAAGGGCTATGCGCCCAGTCAGAATCCACCCGCGGATGCCAGGGAGATTACCGCCATCGGAAGGATGTGGCAATGGTCGTTTGACTATGGCAATGGAAAATTATCTCCCATCCTGATGTTACCGGTGAACCAACCGGTGCGCGTCAACCTGCTTTCAGTTGATGTGAACCATGGATTTTTCATTCCCGCCTTCAGGGTTAAACAGGATGTGGTCCCCGGATATAAGAATTTTGTTTGGTTTATCCCGAAATATAATGGGGAGTATGACCTCTTCTGCTCAAGCTATTGCGGTTTGCAGCATTCCGGGATGAACACAAAGGCAGTGGTGGTTGATGTCAAGGAATTTAACAACTGGCTGGATTCGCTTCCGGCTTCGGAAAACCTAACCGAACCGGACGGACTGGTATTGCTGAAGAACACCGGATGTATCGCGTGCCATTCCATCGATGGTTCCAAACTGGTGGGCCCGACTTTAAAAGGGTTATATGGCAAGAAAAGCGCAGTGATCACGGATGGCAACGAACGGGAAGTTGTTGCAGACGATTCATATCTGACCACCTCCATAATCGATCCGAATAAGGATATCGTGAAAGGATTTCCCAAGGGGATCATGCAATCCTATCGCGAAAAGCTTAACGAGCAACAGATCAAACAGATCCTCGACTACCTGAAACTATTGGCTGACAAATAATTCCCATGGGAATTATCGTATCGATTTTAAAACTGATCAAATACAAGTTGTCGCTGGCAGTCACCCTGTCGGCAGTGGCCGGTTATATTTTATTTGCCAGGCAAACTCATTCCGGAATTCTGCTGTTAATCGGGGGGGTATTCTTCCTTGCCGGTGGTTCTGCAGCCCTCAATCAGGTGCAGGAATGGAGGCGGGATTCCATGATGAACCGGACCCGGTTCCGGCCGATCCCGACTGGAAAAATATCCCCTTCATTCGGATTGGTGATTGCACTGATCTTCCTGTCCGCGGGCTCGGCGTGTCTGCTACTGCTGGGCCCCATCCCGCTGATGCTCGGGCTCCTGAACCTTCTCCTTTACAATGGGCTGTATACCTGGCTTAAACCCAGAAGTTCATTTTCTTTACTCCCGGGAGGGCTGGTGGGCGCCATCCCGCCTGTGATTGGTTGGACCGCTGCGGGGGGGGCCATAAACCAGCCCGAAATTCTGTTTGTAGCCACCCTGATGTTCCTCTGGCAAATGCCACATTTCTGGCTCTTGATCATCCGGTACGGAAAGGAATATGAAGAAGCCGGATTTGCCACCTTCCGGAAAAATCTGGATGATTACCAGATCAAACGCCTGGTATTCTGGTGGATGGCCATTTCGCTGGTGTTCCTCCTAACGGCACCCTGGTTCGGCATCCATCTTCAGTCGTGGTTGTTCATTGCACTTGCGATACTCAACCTGGCTTTGATCGGCGTCTTTTATCAGATCCTGTTTCGAACGGATTCCAGTAAAAGGCTCCGGTTGGTATTCATCCTCACAAACGTCTCCCTCACCATCCTGCTCCTTACCCTGATCCTCCACTCCATCCTCTGAACCGTGTGACTATACCGTGAACTCATTCCCGATTTTACGGGCCCTGACCGGTTTATCCAGATCAATTCCAAGAGATAACCCGATATCAACCAACAGGTTCCATCCGGCAGCAAGCTCAACATACGACGACATTCTTCCGCCATCTGGTATGATCACCGTGGGGAACGAAGTTTGGTGGGTCGAAATGGCAATCACCTTCATACCGACACCTTTAACAAGGCACTCCATAAACTTTTCTTCTTCACTGGCATAAGGTTCCACGATAATTACCACTTCATTTTTATCCATCACCTCTTCAATGCCGTGAACCGCATAGGTTCCTTCGAGGAAATCAGATTTCTTGCGCGTGATTTCATTAGTTTTCAGGGTAAGCTCCTCCACCACGCCATTATTCCGGCCGGCAAAGTAGATCATATCCGCACCCGAGGCTGCCTCCACAATCTCCGGATCAATTTCCAGGGTCAGTGCTCTTTCGATATGCTCAGGTAAATCGCCAAATCCGCACATACATTTGCCCATCATCAGGCGAAGGACCGCGTCATAAAACAAGCCCTGTTCAATAACCGATTTTGTGGCGGCTACCGCATCTTCTTTCCCGCAATTCAATACATGCGAAGCATGGGTGAGCGATGCCAGTTTGGTTCCGTGGTTTGCCGTCAGTCCGAACAGTGCATCGTGTCCCTCCTCCTGCAATTTCATGAACAAGCGGATTACTTCTTTGGTCTGACCAGAATTTGAGGCCCCGAAAACGGCCAGATCCTTGAGTTTATATTCCAGAGCCTGGGTCGATCCGTCGGTGAAGATGGGTATCGAACCACCCCATTTCAGATTGTCATACATAGCTCTCTTGGCCGGGAAGATCCGGCTACTGCCCTCTCCGGTAAGAAACAGACCTTTCTTTTTGAGGGCCATTTCGGCAAAGGATGTTGCCACTGCGGGATCGAATTTTTTAGCCACCTCTGCCGTTTCCAGCATCTCGCGAACGAGGGCGAATTTTGCGTACTTTTCGTTTGTAAGGTTCATTTTGATTTTATTGTGCGCTTCGCGCTAATTGGTCGCTTCGCTCCTAATTATGCTCCCTCCGGTCGCTAATTGGAATAGGACCGCCAAATTAGCGAGCGAAGCGAGCATAATTAGCGACCGAAGCGAGCATAGTTAGCGAGCATAGTTAGCGAGCGTTAGCGAGCATAGTTAGCGACCGAAGCGAGCATAATTATTGCATATATTTCACAAACTGTTTCAACTCTTCCTGTAACACGGGATCCTTTTGGAACCCACCACCCAGATGTTGCCAGAATACTTCTGCGTAACCGACTCCGGCCATGGCACCATAGTCTTTGTTTCCCTGGTACACCACACCGAAAAAATCATCCATTTTATGCATTACTTTCATCAGCTCCTTTTGTGATTCATGGTACTGAAGCATTTCCTGCTTGGTATCCATCACGGAAGTTACATCCACAAAGAAATGCGGTTTGGCAATGGGGGCACCGATCGGATCGGTAAGAGTGAGCGGTGCGGTATGGTATAGCAAAGGGGTGATTGACAGGGGTTCTTCGGGTACCGGAACATTAGGCAAAGTAGCCACCATGGCAGCCGCTTCGACAATATTACAGGTCGTGCGATGATCCGTGTGGTAATCCATCGGAAGGTGCGTCATAACGATTCCGGCCTTGTATTCACGGATGATCCGGGTCACATCCAGCCGAAATTCCACGGTATCAAAAAGATACCCGTCGCGACCACCCAAACAGATATATTCAGCATCCAGAACGGCTGCCGCCTTGCGGGCCTCTTCCCGACGGATAGCAATGGTTTTATCCTCGGTTGAACCGATTCCCCCCATACCTCCGGCGGTGAGTGTAACAATCACGATTTTATATCCGTGATCCTTGAGATGTTTTAACGTGCCGGCACACCAGGCTTCTGTATCATCAGGATGGGCATGAACCGAAACAACGACGTTATTGAATTTTTTCATAATTAAATATTCACCAATCACCAATTAGAATTTTACAAATTTTGGTAAATCTCCGATCAGGGGGCGAATATAATCCAAAAAGGCCGGGCTCACAAAATTTTCAGCCTCGTTAAAGTACTCGCGCGGCATGGGTTTTGCCTTCACCGCCACCTCATGCAGCGGGATTTTTCCAAAGGTGCTTTCATAAGGTTCGTTGGATAGTCTTTCGATGGTGACCATGAAGCCGGATTCCCCTTCAAGGGCCATTCGTACGGCCTCCTGACCGGCAGCATAAGCTTCCAGCTGGTCGACTTCCACCGAGCGGACAAAATCCGACATGATCAGGGATTCGGTAATCTGGAACTCCCCACGAAATCCAAAGGCCTCGCTGATCATCCGATGCAGGTTTAACCCGACGCTGGCCCCACCCATGGCGCCAAACTCGGTATTATTGAATTTATCCCGTGTTTGGGAAGCGCTGACCGGTGTCCCATCCGCATATTTCAGCCCCTCGCCACACACCACGGATACAAATCCATAATTTTTATAAGCACCCTCCACATCTGACAGAAATTTATCACGGTCAAAGATAAACTCCGGGCAGTAAATCAGGTGTGGTGCGTCATCTTCATTGATCCTGGCTGCAGCAGTTGCGGCACCCAGCCATCCGGCATCCCGCCCGATGGTCTGATAAACAACAAACTGGTCCACCTTTTTCATGTCGCGGGCGAGCAC
>JBBQOG010000112.1:0-9035 GCA_038330665.1 Bacteroidales bacterium | reverse complement strand
GATCTCCCGGTCCGCTTAACCTCAAAGAAATCATTGAATATGCCAATTCAAAGAGCATTGGGATCATCCTGTACGTGAATCAAAAGGCTCTGGCAAAACAGATTGATGAAGTTTTACCCTTACTGCAATCCTGGGGTATCAAAGGAGTCAAATATGGATTTGTGAACGTAGGTTCGCAGGAATGGACCCGCTGGTTGCATGCCGCAGTTCGTAAAGCAGCTGATCATCAACTGATGGTCGACATTCACGATGAATACCGGCCCACGGGCTACTCCCGGACCTATCCCAACCTGATGACTCAGGAGGGCATACGAGGCGACGAGGAGAGCCCCTCTATTGAACATACACTGATCACGCTCTTCACCCGCATGCTGGCAGGTGCCGGCGACAATACCAATTGCTATCTCGCCCCACGGGTTTCTGAAAAAATGGGCGGAAAAGCAGCACAGATGGCGAAGGCGGTGATGCTCTATAGTCCCTGGCAGTTTCTCTATTGGTACGACCGCCCGGATGGATCGCCTCACAAGCAAGGAGGAGCAGGTGCTTCGGAGGGCATTCTCTTTCCGGATGAGGATCTCAGTTTCTATGATGCTCTCCCTACAACCTGGGATGAGAGCCTGATTCTTGAAGGTAAAATCGGTGAATATGCAACCATTGCCCGTAAAAATGGAAATGATTGGTTTATGGGCAGTTTAACATCCAATCAACCAAGAACCGTTGAAATACCGTTGACCTTTCTCGACAAAGACGGAGATTATGAAGCAGTTATGTATTACCAGAACGAGGACGATCTGAAAAATGGCACGGTAAGCAAGGATAGCATTCGGATCAATCAAAGCAATGTACTAGTAAGGGCCCTTTTCAAAAATTCAGGCCTGGCGGTCAGGATAAAAAAGATTTAGGGAAAATCAACTCTATCGACCACCCTGCTCTGCCCTGCTTTCACCTGGATTTTTGGCCATCTGGAAAAGGAGATCAACCCCAATGGTTTCTTTGCCTCCTCAGCTGTTTCAGCAAATACGGTCACATCCGCATCATACGCAGTTAAATTGGTGATTTCCAGCTGTAACGGATCCTCCGGCTTTGATGTAATCCGGGCCTCCACCGCATCGAAAACATATAGTCGCCGGGTATCCGTCTGAATATAGATCCCGGGAATTTCAAGCGCGATCAAAAAACCGTTCAACTCATTCCAGCCGGTTACATGAGTGCCCCTTTCCCCGCGACTATCCGCATCGCAGTAGGTTAATCGCTCATTGGTGTAACCCCCGGGACGCATGCTTTCGGCGTGGGCATGAACAATATCATTCAGTAGATCAGCATATAATGTAGCACCCGTAGCTCTATAAATCTTAAAGAGCGGATCGCCGGAGCTCGTGCAGATGCCAGGAGCCCCATGCTTATTCTGGGTACTGGCCCAATAAATTCCGGCCAGCTTAGCACCCAATCGGCCCAACTCGGTCTCCGCTGGTAATTCATAATCATAGGAGGTAGTCCAGGTGGCGCACAAATTCGCCAGGTTGCGCGATTTTTCGAGCCAAGCCACATTCCCGGTCACCTCATATAGCGACATCAGAGAGGTCATGAAACCTGCCGCGGTTTCAGAGTCCGCATTTTGCAGAATATCGGCACAGCCCCCATTGGTCATTCCTTGCCGACGAAAGTCACGCTCGTAATAGAATTCGGCCGCCTCCTCAGCAATTCTCAGATATTCCGGATTTGAGTAGTACTCCGATGCCCAGGCTAGTCCCCCGATAGCCATCACGCCGCCCGAAGTATTAAACTCAGCCACTTCCCCTGTTTTATTGTTTAACATCCTGCCCCACTGACCCTGATTCTTCCAGGTCGCGACAAATGCATCGGCCAGGCGCTGTATATTTTTTTCCCATGCCGGGTGGATGAATTCCTCGTGGCCCTGACTTTTCAACAACTTGAAATGCTTGATCATCCAGTACAATACATCGGCGTTTTTCCGCGTCAGCACGATCTCCGGGTACTCGGGATAGCCTTCACGGGAAAAACATTGTCCATCCCAGTTCAATGCCCCGTAGAAATAGCCCGATTCCCCCTGGGCCCGCGGTATCGCAAAATCAAAGGTCTGTTTCACGCGGTCGCGATGGAATTCATCATTCAAAGCCAGCATCGGGAACGTGTTCATCAGCCCCCCTACCCAACCGAACGAAATCCAGTTGGCATTTTCCGGACAATAAAACCGGAATTTATAGCCCGAATACCACCTTTCATCAATCCGTTCGGTCATCCAAAGGGCAACCTGACTTAACGGTATGAGATTCCGCGGATGGTTTGGTCCGGTGAGCGACTTCCTGATCTTCATGAATTCATCCAGAAATTCAGGAATATCTTCAGCCTCAACAGTATATATCCTGATTTTCAAATCGATCCGATCACCGACAGTCAGATCAACCCCCCGGTCGGGACTATCGGCAAACCCGACGAAAAGCGGTTTTCTATCCCTCACTCCGGGCGCACTAATCACAAAGCGGGCCGACTTCCGGTCGGCACTCTCCTCCACGCTGAAACCAGTATCTCCATACCGAGACTTTTGCTCCGCCAATACAACGAATCCCCTCTTTTCAGATTTACTAAAAAAACACATGGCTGGGGTTGACAGGTTGCAGGCACTAACCTCAAGCCTGGAAAGTCCCTCTTTGTCCGGTGACAATTGAGGAATGGGAACCGACATTTCCGGGATATCCTCCTGATACAGATACGACCGGTCGAGTCCGGAGGCATATTCCCGATCAACCAGTTTGCAACGGTTCCCATTGTACACGGAAGCCGGCAGCATCACATAATTTCCCGTATCCCAGTGGTCAAAATCAAAACAGACAGCAATTCCTATTTGGCGAGCCATCCCTTTCTGAAGCTGAAAACTGAGTTCAAGATCCAGCGCTTTGGGGTCAGACCTGACTGATTGAGCACTGACCCGGGCTTCCCACGCTTCGTTCCCAATAGTAAATCGACTGGACCGGACAGGACTGGTTGACAGCAACCTTGACCCTTCATATTTGCAGTAAAGCAACTCCATTTTGCCACTCAGGGAGGTAAGAAAGCGGTTGGCACGGATGCTTCCAACAGGGTCATTTTTTGCAGAATCACATCCTGCAAAACAAAAGGCCAGAAGGGCACTAAGTGCAACTATATATCCAGATTTATGTTTCATTGAAATGAATAATACAGGCTCCTTTCAAAGATAACTTTTTTGAATCCACCACGATTCGATGCTCAATGTTCTGTATTAGTTAAAAGAAACATATATTTCATCAAATTTATACAATGAAAGCAACCTCATACGATGATATTTTTGAAAATAACCGAAAATGGGTCGCAGCCAAAAAATCTGACGATCATGATTTTTTCAAAAAGCTGGCTGTCGGTCAGGACCCCGATTTCTTGTATATCGGTTGCTCCGATAGCCGGGTGTCGACCGAAGAAATGATGGGTGCCCGTCCGGGAGAGGTATTTGTTCACCGGAACATCGGTAACGTGATCTCCAACACCGATTTCAGCGCCATGAGCGTCATTGATTATGCCGTCAGGCAACTCCATGTCAAGCACATTGTGGTCTGCGGCCACTATCAGTGCGGAGGGGTACATGCAGCCATGCAGCAGCAGGACCTGGGGCTGCTGAATCCATGGCTGAGAAATATCCGCGATGTGTACCGCCTTCACCGAACCGAGCTGAATGCCCTTACGGATACTGAAGCCAGATATCAGCGACTGGTTGAACTCAACGTGGAAGAGCAGAGCCTGAACGTGATAAAAATCGCAGCCGTCCAGCAGGCGTACCTGAAAACCGGCTTTCCGCTGGTTCACGGATGGATATTTGATATCCACACGGGTAAGCTGGTCGACCTGAAAATCAATTTTCACGAACGGCTCAGGGAGATTCAGGAAATATATAATCTGGGAAGTGCGAATCCGAAATGATTCGGTGGAGCGCTCAGAGTCCTATTTATCCCCGGCAATTCTTTTTCTGACATTGGACCAGGTTTCTGTTATCAGAAAACTCTCCTCCATAAAATTGATGATCTTCTCAAATCTTTTCATCGGAATCGCAAAGGAGAGGATGTCCATCTGCACGCAGGGTCTGGCGGAGGGATCAAACATCCCGATTACCGCTCGCTGCCTGTCCGTTTTGCTCTCCATAAAAGGGGAATAAACAATCGAACCACATCCGGCTCCAAACGGGGTGATGGTACTGTCGGGCTCCATCCGATCAAAATTGGCCAGCGTGAAAAGTCCCGATAATACATCCGGCCTGGCAAAAAAGATTACCACATCCGGATGATCGGATTCATCCAGGTCATCCCATCTTTTAAAAACAATGTACTTCCCATCTACCGGCAATCGGGGTTGCATTTTCAGAAATTCCATCACCAATTCAGGGGATTGCAAATAACGCTCACCTTCCATCTTTTCATGGCCGCACGAAAGGAAATATTCAAACCCAGGCCTCATCGTATCTGAAAAACCGAGGTTTTTCCTGGCCCCCTGGCAGGCCACTGAATCCCCTGAGTAAGCAAGCGATTTCCCATTCCTGACCTTCGCCAACTCACAGATCAGACAGCTTCTGCCTTTAGGTCTCACAGCTAATTCAGTTGCCTTGTAATCATCTGAATAATAAAATGTTATTGGAAGCTCCTCTTCGGCAAAGTACTTTTTCCATAATTCCAGAAATTTACCTTTCAATTCGAGATTCATAGTGAATTATTCCTTCGTTAAAAACTACTGGAAAAATACAAATTAGCAGTAAATTCTTTCCGAAAAAGGGATTAAATTGATGATTCGATTATCATGGTATAATATTTATCTATAGGCGATCAAAATCAGATGATAAAATGCTTCGGTCTGGATTTATAATCCGGCAGCAAACCATTTCTTCCGCAATCCGGCCTCCACCGCTTTTCGGTCCGTTTCGCTCAGTATACCATCATAGATCAGTATTTCGGCCAGCGATCCTTCCCAATATCCTTCAGTTCCCTTGATCTGAGCATCGCTCCGTGAAGCCAGCTCAACCGTTAACAAACAATAATCCATAGGATTGGGTGTTTTCAAAGGATCGATCAGTACCCCATCAAGATACACTTTTCCATTCCGCGTTAATGATGAAACCGAATCACTAAAAAACCGGAATTCTGAATCTTTTGCCTTACCCATATACTCGCTCAATCCTTTGAAAGGACTGGTTCCGGCAAATGAAACGGTGCTTTCCTTATACACCATAATAATAGTTTGAAACTCGGTTACCGGCTTTTCCAGGGCTGTGACCCATACGTCTTCAAATCCGGCAACTCCGAGATTATTCAGCGAATTAGGCTTGTAAAGCATAAAAGGTCCTTTCATCCCGGTGGCCTTGTCTGTCCATGTTGCGTTGGGGTCTCGTGCTGGCGCAGGAACATCGGCCTTTCCATCCGCATTCAGGTCGCTGGCATCCAACCAGAGAAGTAATTTTGCGGATTTTACCTGATCGGGGTTGATCCCGCGACTAGTCCCGGAAATCTCTGACGGGTCAATATATACACCGATCCGGTTGGCACTCTCCACACCGGTGGATCTTTTCCGTGCTGCCAGGTAATAATTCCCTTTTTCAGAAGGGTGAAAACTATTGCCGGAACCGGTCGGAATTTCGGCCTTTTCACCTATAAAAACCGGTGCATCTTGTTGATACCAAAAGTACTCCATCGAGGGATCGGGTCGACGAATCTTCAGTCCCCCCGACTTATCCCGACTGAACTCTACAGGATCGAGGGCCCAGGGTTCTGCCTCCCGAATCTCAAAGGCCATTTCCCCTACGCGGTCTTTTGTATCCGAAATTACAACAGAATAATTCCCGGGAGCCAGATTACACCGATCCTTTTGGGGAACCGGCACTTCAACCATCCATTCCGGAATGGTCAGGTAATCGAAATTCGGACCGGGTTGCCCCTGCGCAATCAGCTCAATTCGGTTGATGCCCTTTTTCAGATCCAGGTTCACCGTTACCCGGTCCCAACCGGTGTACAGAGGTCTGGATTCCGGAAATTGCAGGCTGTCGGCGACCCTTTCACCATTCAACGAAACCTGCATGGTGATTTTTCCTTTTGTTGAGCTGGCATAAACAAAACCGACCGGATAATTTCCAGCCCGTTCAACTTCTATTGCCCAGGAGATGGATCCGGTATTGTTGGCAAAATGCACGAAGAACTGCTGACTCGCTCCAAAGTAGGATTCGGGCCTCACTCCGGGGCCTTTTAAATCGGCATTTTCAGCTTCATGGCGCACAAGAGGTCCGTATTCAACCGTGTGATCTGACCATGAATATTTCCAGTCTCCGGATGTGTCAGGGGTTTCCAGAATGATTTTTCCGTTAGTTTTCCCTTTTTCACTGGCCCAAACCTCAGCATGAATATTGCGCGGATCCTTCCGCGCGACAACCGGTTTTCCGGCAACGACAGCTGCATTCTCCTGGGAGTGATCTGATCCGGCATGAATATTCCACTTCAGCTCCCGATACGGATGCTCCCCATAGGGTGGATCATCGCGAATCAGGGTAGTCGTATCGGTTAGTGAAAAAATCAATTCGTAATCGGTATTCGCCGCAAAAGTCACATCTACCTCATCTACACCAGTAGCAATGGTTTTACCATTAAGCGTCCATTTCGTCTGTTGGGTATCCGGCTCAGGATGAACGCGGGTAACAGAAAAATGCTGAGTCGACTGACCGTTCACGTTCAGGGCACCGGCACCCGGCACCGCCTTTTCGATCGGAAATACCAGGGTATAAACCCGCATAGATAGCCGTTGCTCACAAACCGAACACATCTCTTCCGTATTATCGAAAACCCCGGCTCCCATGATACATCCCTGGGCAGTGGACCGGAAATAATTGGTCAGGTGATACTGGCTGCCCTCAAAGGCCCCAATCTTACCCAGGAATTCAGCCGTATAGGGTGTCGGGAGAGGTGTCGAAGGATCGACCCATGCTTTCCAACGGATAATATCACGTTCATATTCCAATGATGTGGTATAGGCCGGATTCGGAGTAATCCCAGTCGCTCCGGCAGTATATTCATCACCAATGGAAGTACAGGTATGCGATATTTCGTGCAACATTTTTCCGATGCCATTGCCAGCGATTACAGCGTTTCCGGTGCGCTCCTCCAGGTTGCGGGCAGCTCCTCCGCCCCCGTTGTCACTGTTGGGCATCATCAGGATGGTTGCCCATCCGGTATAGAGATCGGTCCAGGGAAGAAACAAGCGGTCGCGGATGGCATCCACCAGGTCGGTATCCATATCCCCGGTTTTCCATTCCGGAGCATCCGGCCACCAAAGCATATAAATTAAAGAACTGCTGATAGTTGGCATAGGCCGTCTGAGCAGCAGGATTTCCCGGCGTAAAAGCGGCAAGCAATGAGCGGTTGATATCATCCAGGAATTCTGAGCGTAACTCCGGTCCCTTATACGGACGAACATTGCGCTTTTCCCAACGGTTTATGATCACGATATTGATCCGGTTATTTTTATCTCCATTCACGCGGATCGGAATAAGTTCCATTTTCGCAATCAGGCTGTCAACATACTTAACGTCAAAAGATATTTTGTGCTCGTCCCACGTAGCCATCACCCGCGCCAAGGCCCAATCGCCCAGCATCTCTTTTCCATCAAATTTCAGAAACAGGCAGTCGAGCCCTTTTACATCAATATCTATTTGTTTGGGCAACGAATCCTTAGTCATCAAGCCGCTATCATAGAGCACTTTATTTCCAAAAGCATCTTCATTCAACACCCAAAACCTTCCGGTACCGTTTCCAGTGCTCGCCTCATCCAGTCCCACCAGCGCACGAAAACGGGTTCCGTTCCCAGCAAGTTTGTAAATAAGAATACTGCCATCCTCGCACGACAATCCTTTCTCATAAGTTACTGCCTTCATCCGGATCGGCTGGCCTTTGAGACTCTTATCGTATCCCGGTGCCTCGCCATATTTCATCATGTAATAGATATCGCTCAGAAAGGTATATCCGGTTTTGGAAGGGGTATATTTTTCCTCAGGCACCGGTACCGGTCCTGCGATCGGAGCTGAACCCGGTTTCCCGACTTTCAGCAGATATTGACCGTGCTGCGGAACCTGCCGAGCCGTGAAGAAATCCTTGATCGTTCCCATATTTTTCTTAGCCCAAAGGTCCCTGACCTTCTGTTTTCCAGAAAGGCCCACCTGGTCCCATCGGACGGTGATATCGGCCGGAATGGAATCCATATTAAACAGCAAAACGGCAGTAGTGCCGTCACTCAACGGCTTATTATATACAATTTGCTTCCCGTTGTCGAATACCTTGTATCCCTGATGCCCGCGTGGATCCTGGTTAACAGCAATTACTTCGCGGGCGGTCAGGACTTTTGTCACAGCTTCCGTCATGTTCCGCAGGTCGTTCCCCGCCATTAAAGGCGATGCCAGCATGCACCACAGACTCATGTGGATCCGGTCTTCGGCCTCAGATTTCAGGTTGCCAATCTCGAGCATGTCGGGATCGTTCCAGTAGCCCGGACCTGCAAATTGCCATAATCCATTGAATGCGGGATGTATGCGAAGGTTTCCCCCGGAAGTTTCTGCATGATGGTATACATTCTCTATCCAGGGATAGATATCATAAGATGTGCGCCAAAGCTGTCCGTAATTCTTTCCTCCCCAAACCCAGCCTCCGTTCCCGAAATCAGAGATGCTCAGGATCATTGGGCGGCCAGTTTTCGTAATGGCATCATGATAAATCTGCAGGTCGTCGGTGGTCAGCCGACCGTTCTTTTCTGCATAACAGGCATCCAGCTTGATGTAATCCACTCCCCAGGAGGCAAAACTCGCCATGTCCTGCACTTCATGCTCAAAGCTGCCCGGCAACTTCTGGCAGGTCAGATATCCCCGGCACTCGTATATACCGAACTTCAGTCCCTTGCTATGGATATAATCGCCAATCGCTTTCATGCCATTGGGAAACTTTTCAGGATCCGCCTGCAGATTGCCCTGTGCATCGCGATCCTGT
>JBBQOG010000111.1:0-9061 GCA_038330665.1 Bacteroidales bacterium | reverse complement strand
GGCGTGGTCAGTCCGGTATTTTTACCCGAAAGCAGGGTAAGATCTGCCGGACTCAGGTAGGTTTTCTGTCCCAATACCAGATCAAGCATCAGGTGGTCCATGCTGTCGCTCTTATTCCATAGACCCGTTACGCTGGCCCGGGCAGATTCCACGAAGCTGTTTCCCGTTTCAATGACCAGGTTTTCCGTGCGGATTCCCTTCGGATCTACCTGCACTCCGGCGGAAAACCTCCTCAAAGAAAAACCGCTCTGCTCATTGAAGGCCAGGTTTTCCAACGTTGCGCTCACGGCAGTTCCATCCCAATCCAGCTGTTTTATGTCGACCTCAATATTTTTTATCAGGACATTGTCCAGGGCCAACTGATCCGGCTTGGCTTTGCTTCCGAACTTCCGGTATTGAAAACTTCCGTTCTTAAGAATAAATTCACGGGTAGCCAAAGAGAAAGGGGTTGAATTTCCGGTTGAATCCGCAGATTTCAAGGCTTCGAGTAAAAGGTCGATATTCATTTGACCCGAAGGAAGTTGTCGTAGCTGCACCACCGGATCCTGAATAAGTAACCGGCTCAGATTCAGCCGGTTTTTATCAAGATCGAGCCGGGTAACCGACAACCGGATCAACGGAGAATAAAAGAGGGTATCATTCAGGGGATCCAACACCAGCAAATTGGTGAACTCAATTCGGCGCGGCCATCGGATGAGAACCTTTTCAACGCTCAGTCGGCCTTCATATTTCGCCTCAATACGGGCCAGAAAACGGTTAACCATCCACGTCTGGACGGTCCGTATCCGCAGGGTCAGGAAGATGCCGGCCAGAAGGAATAAGAATATCAGGATTCCCAGTAAAGTTCTATTTATCGCTTTTTTAGGCAAGGATTTAAACTTTAGTATTTTTGCCCTATAATAATCGTTCCAAAATTATACAAAAAACGGTCGGGATCGGCAGATAATATGAGTGTTACCATACTTGGCATTGAATCCTCCTGCGATGACACCTCCGCGGCCATTGTACGCGACGGATTTCTTTTATCAAATCGTATTGCAAATCAGGATGTTCACCAGAAATATGGGGGTGTGGTCCCGGAGCTGGCCTCCCGGGCGCACCAGCAAAATATCATCCCGGTAGTGGACCTGGCCATGAAGGAAGCCGGTGTCAGGCCGGAAGAAATTAGTGCAGTGGCATTTACCCAGGGTCCGGGACTCATGGGATCTCTGCTGGTCGGAACCTCCTTTGCCAAAGGATTTACGGTAGCGAGAAATATTCCGCTGATTGGCGTGAATCACCTCCAGGGCCATGTTCTTGCTCTTTTCGTGCAGCGACCACCCTCAGCTCTAACCCCACCTGCAACCCGCAACCTTCAACCCGCATTCCCTTTTCTGTGTCTGTTAGTTTCCGGAGGGCATTCCCAGATTCTGATCGTTCGCGATCACCTGGACATGGAAATCATCGGCCACACCATCGACGATGCCGCCGGTGAAGCCTTCGACAAATGCGGGAAAGTGATTGGCCTGCCCTACCCGGCCGGACCCGTGATCGACCGCCTGGCAAAGGAAGGTGATCCGATGGCCTTCACCTTCAGCAAGCCACGGATTCCGGACCTGAATTACAGTTTCAGTGGCTTAAAAACCTCCTTCCTCTATTTTCTCCGCGACCAGCTGAAAGAGGACCCCGGGTTTATTGATAAAAACATCAACAGTTTGTGTGCCTCCCTCCAGTACACGATCGTTGAAATCCTGCTGAATAAACTCCGAAAAGCTGCGAAACAAACGGGTATCCGGGAAATCGGCATCGCCGGCGGAGTTTCAGCTAATTCAGCACTGAAAGCCGCGATGCACAAAGAAGCCGAAGCGCTTGGATGGAATGTATATATCCCTGAACTGCCCTATACCATGGATAACGCCGCCATGATAGCCATCACAGGTTACTATAAATTTCTGAAGGGAGAATTCTCCGGTCAGGAAGTCGCACCTACGGCAAGAATGTAGAGACGGGGACAAAAAGGCAGAAGGCAAAGGGCAAAGGCAACAGAGACGGATTATTATCCGTCTCTACTTGACGATTCCGCTGAATCCCATGAAAGCCATGGCGAGTATTCCGGCCATCACCAGTGAGATGGGAAATCCTTTCATACCCTTTGGTACCCCTTGAAGATCAAGCCGTTCCCTTAACCCGGCAAAGATAATAATGGCCAACCCAAACCCAACGGCATTGGCGGCGGTGAAAACGATACCCTCTATCAGGTTATATTTATTCTGGATCGTGAGGATGGCAATTCCCAATACGGCACAGTTCGTGGTGATCAGCGGAAGGAATATCCCAAGTGCCTGATAAAGGCTCGGGGAGATTTTTTTCAGGATGGTTTCCACCATTTGCACCAGTGCGGCAATAACCAGAATAAATACAATGGTTTGCATGAAGCCGATATGGAAAGGATCCAGCACATATTTCTGCAGAAGGAAGGTCACGATCGTAGCCAGAACCATCACAAAAGTAACGGCGGCGGACATTCCCGCGGCGGTACCCACTTTATTGGAAACCCCCAGAAACGGGCAGATTCCCAGAAATTTGGCCAAAACGATATTATTGACCAGAATGGCGCTGATAATTATTATTAAATATTCCATGACTTACTTTTTTGTTGTTATTTATTGTCTTTCAGCCGGTTGACGACAGCGACCAGATAACCCAGGGCGATAAAGGCTCCAGGGGAGAGAATGAAAACCAGGATGGTGGTGGCATTTTCTCCGACAAACCGCACATTGAAAATCGATCCGTTACCCAGAATTTCCCGTATTGCTCCCAACACCGTAAGGGCCAGCGTAAAACCGATCCCCATTCCGAGTCCGTCCAATATGGAATTGACCACGGTATTCTTTTGGGCAAAGGCTTCGGCCCGTGCTAGAATGATGCAGTTCACCACAATCAGTGGCACGAAAACACCGAGTGCCTTGTACAGGCTGGGAACAAAGGCTTCCATGGTCATCTGGACAATCGTCACAAATGAAGCGATCACTACCACAAAAATCGGAATCCTGACTTTATTCGGCACCAGGTTCTTAATCATGGAAATCACCATATTCGACATGGTGAGCACAAAAAGGGTGGCAATCCCCATCCCCATCCCGTTGAATGCAGAGGTGGTGACAGCCAGTGTCGGACACATCCCGATCAGCAGAACCAGTGCAGGGTTCTCTTTTAGAATCCCGTTGGTAAAATGTTTAATATGGCTCATTTCTGACCTCCTTTTTCATACGCATTACAGGCTCTCACGACTGCATCACAAAATGCCCGGGAAGTGATCGTGGCAGCGGTGATCGCATCCACATCCCCACCATCCTTGCGGACCTTCATTTTAAAGGTGGCCGGGTTCTTGCCGATAAACTGTTTGCTGAACTTGGGTTCGGTCATTTTGGTTCCCAATCCCGGGGTTTCCTTATGTTCCAGCACTGAAGTACTGATCAGGGTACCCTCCGGATTAATCCCGACCATCACCGCGAAAGATCCGCTAAATGCCAGGTTTGTGGTGGTACTGATGGCTGTTCCAACCAGCTGTCCGCCCTTCCGGGCCGGAAAACACTCCAGGTCACCCAGATCCGACTGAAGTACGTACTTTTCTTCGCTTGGATTATTATCGAACTCCGGCACCACCTTTTGTATCGCCTCCAGCTTGGCTTTCGCCTTGGCTTCAGCAATCGGCCCTTCGGTAACCTTGTTCATAAAACCCAGCAACCCTGAAGCTACGGCACATACCCCAAGTAGGGAGAGCACCATCGTTTTCAGATTTGATTCTAGTTTAGCCATTTTTCACTTCCTCCCCGAACCGTTTGGGTTTAATATATTTATCGATCAGCGGAACCAATGCGTTCATAATCAGAATGGCAAAGGAAACCCCTTCCGGATAGGCCCCGAAAACCCGTATCAGGCAGGTAATGAGCCCAATTCCGACCCCGAAAATAATCTGTCCGGTGGGTGTCATCGGCGAGGTGACCATATCCGTAGCCATAAAAATGGCTCCGAGCATAATTCCGCCAGCCATCAGGTGGAACATCGGGTCCGCAAATTTACCCGGATCGATTGCCCAGAGGATTCCGGTAAACAGGGCAACCGTACCCAGAATGGAAACCGGGATATGCCAGGTGATCACCTTCTTAATCAGAAGATAGGCCCCACCTAATAGCAGTGCCAGTGCCGAAATTTCGCCCAATGATCCGCCCATGTTGCCTAAGAGCATCTGGCCGTAACCGGGTAAATCTTTCATCAGGTCCGCGATTGGCTGACCATTCTTGATTCCTTCCTTCAATATACCCAGGGGTGTGGCCCCGGTAATCCCGTCGAGGTAAGCAAACCTGGATTCGATAGCCTTTGGCCAGCTGGTCATCTGTACAGGAAAGGAAATCAGGAGAAATACCCTGCCCACCAGGGCCGGGTTAAAAGGATTCTTACCCAGCCCGCCGAACGACATTTTGGCGACACCGATAGCGACCAGGCTTCCGATAATGATCATCCATACCGGAAGATTCGACGGCACGTTAAAAGCCAGCAGAACACCGGTGACCGCGGCCGATCCGTCCCAGAGTGTTGACGGGGTTTTCAGCAGGTAGCGTGTGATCAGATACTCAAAAAGCATACAGGAAACCACTGCCACGCCGGTTACAATCAGGGCCCCCAAACCAAAGAAGATCAGCGATACCGCGAAGGCAGGGATCATGGCATAGAGCACCCGGTACATGATTTTATTCACCGATTCAACGCCATACTGATGCGGGGAATAGGATACTGTTAACAGGTTAGTTGCACTCATTTGCTTCTGGTTCTGATTATACGGTTAACATTGCTTTTTCCCAATCGTATAAAATCGAGCAGCGGTCGGGCCGACGGGCATGTATAGCTGCAGGAACCACATTCCATGCAGTCGAGCACCCTTTCAGCCTGCAGATCTTCGTAGCGTTTTGTCTCCGACAGACTCATGAGCAGGTATGGCTCCAGTCCCATCGGACAAACAGAATTGCATCGTGAACACCGGATGCAGTTGAGAGAACGCCGGCGTTTCGACTCTTCTTCAGGCATCAGCACGATACCCGAAGTCCCCTTGGTTACCGGCACATCCAGCAAAGGAAGGGCCTTTCCCATCATGGGACCGCCGTTTATCACCTTTCCGGTATCCTCCGGCAATCCACCCACTGCCTCAATCAGTTCATTTACCGGGGTGCCGATCCTGACCCTGAAATTTGCCGTCCGGGCCAAAGATTTGCCGGTCACAGTCACTACCCGTTCAAACAGCGGTTTCTTTTTTACCACCGCTTCATACACCGCAAATGCAGTACCCACATTATGAACCACGGCACCCACATCGATCGGTAGTTTCCCCGAAGGCACCTCCCGTCCGATGATGGCTTTTATCAGTTGCTTTTCAGCCCCCTGCGGATATTTAACTTTTAGTCCCTGCACCGCAATTCCCTCGAACCGTGCGGAAAGAGCCGTCATGTGGCTGATGGCATCCGGTTTGTTCTTCTCAATTCCGATAACCGCCTTGTCCACCGCCAATGCCTTCATGAGCAATTGAATGCCCGAGAGGATTTCACCACCTTTTTCCAGCATCAAACGGTGGTCCGAAGTCAGGTAGGGCTCGCATTCCACGCCATTGATAATCAGGATTTCCGCTTTCTTTCCCTTCGGTACCGAGATCTTCACCTGCGAGGGAAACGTGGCCCCACCCAGTCCGACTATTCCCATCCGTGCCACATGGTCGATTATTTCCGCAGAGGAAAGATCCGGAACTTTGGCCAGTTCTGTCGAACGATCAATGGATTCCTCCCAATCGTCACCCACCGTTTCAATAAAAATAGCCGGGCGGCGATACCCCGAGGCATCTGGTGCCGGCTCAACTTTCAGAACCATACCGGAAACCGGAGAATGGATGTTGGCGGATACAAAGCCGGTGCTTTTGGCAATCAATTGTCCTGTTTTAACCGAATCGCCCTTGGCTACCACCGGTTCGGCCGGTGCGCCCAGGTGTTGAGAAAGGTGAACGCATGCTACTTTTGGGATGGCCAGCACTTCAATTGAAGATCCTGATGCCTTTTTATTTTCAGGTGGATGGACTCCACCTTTGGGAAAGGTTTTCAATTTCGAATCCTCCTTTGTTTAATTTGGAATAAGTTCTGAAACCGCGGGTTCAACCTCCACATTCTTCCGTGGCGGAAAATTGATTTCCAGAATAGAATCTGTCGGACAAACGGCCACACATTTGCGGCATAGCGTGCATTTGGAAGGATCGATATAAGCCAGAAAATTATCGATGGTAATGGCCTCAAACTGGCAGGCTTTTACACATGCCTTGCAGGCAATGCAGGCCACCGAGCAGGCTCTTTTCGCTACTACACCTTTGTCCTGATTAATGCAGGAAACATATATCTTCCGGTCCTTCTTGTTTTTCTTCCGAAGCTCGATAATTTTTTTTGGACAGGCCTTTACACATGCGCCACATGAGGTACACTTCTCATCGGCGACCTCGGGCAATTGGGTTACCGGGTTCATCCGAATGGCGTCAAACGTGCAGGAAACGACACAATCGCCAAGACCCAGGCAGCCAAACGAGCAGCCGGTATCTCCACTGTACAGACCTGCAGCTATTTCACAGGTAGGCGCACTGTCGAAGCGGGTGGTCCGTACACGATGGTCCGGACTTCCGGAGCAACGCACCACCGCCACCGTCGGATCCTTGGCTACTGCCACTTTTCCGAGTGCTTCGGCCACCATTACCATTCCATCATTCCCCCCAACCGGACAAAACAGCGCATCAAGCGATTCAGCCTTCACGCAGTTCTCTGCAAATCCCCGGCAGCCCGGATATCCGCAACCACCGCAATTCGCTCCCGGTAAAACAGCTTCGACATCATCAATTCGGGGATCCTCGAAAACCTTAAACTTCTGGGCTATCAGATACAGGATAAACCCGGCCAGGCCTCCGATTACACTTAAACTGATGATCGTGATGACGACCGTATTCATATTGAGTAATTTATTCGGTTTTTCTCAGTTTGAATTCAAAGGATTGGGTGATCTTCTTTCTCAGCAGAAAGATTACCAGATAGTATGGAACCAGCGCCCCCAAACCAATCAACGCAGCCATAGCATCCCTGCCGGTCAGCGCATATAAGGAAAAAATCACGGTGAGGAGTATGATCAGGGGTAACGCATAGCCGTACCATACCGCTTTAAAGCCCTGCCTTTGCTCCAGAATGACTTCCACCCGGTCGCCGGGGGATAGACCCGAAATATCAGAAAGTACATCCACGAATTTCTGTTCGGATTCCGATATCGAGCAAACGCCTTTGGCATGACAGGCTGAGCAGGCTGAATGGGCAACAAACCGCACCCGGGTATGGTTTCCGGAAATATTCTCCACAATCCCCTCATGAGCCACGGTCGCCCTGCTTTCCATTCTGTTGTTAATAAATAAACACACAAAACTATCTTTCTGCAACTGCAAAAAGATTGTCTTTTATCAGGTTTTCAAAATTAGTCTACTTTTGATACCTTCAATATAAATTATGGAATACACCCGACACCTTCTTGACAACGGCCTGATGATCCTCGTGAACACTGACTATAATTCGCCGATGGTCGCCATGAATATTTTGTATGACATTGGTGCCCGCGACGAGGACCCTGGACTGACTGGTTTCGCTCATCTATTTGAACATCTGATGTTTGGCGGGTCGGTTAATATTCCTGATTTTGATTTTCCGCTTCAGTTGGCCGGGGGTGAAAACAATGCCTTTACGAATAATGATTACACCGATTACCATCTGACTATCCCATTTCAAAACCTTGAAACGGGATTCTGGCTGGAATCCGACCGAATGAATCAACTGGCCTTTTCACAGGAAAGTCTGGACGTTCAGAAAAAGGTGGTCATCGAGGAGTACCGGCAGCGATACCTCAACCAACCTTACGGAGATGCCTGGCTTTATCTCAAACCACTGGCCTACAAGGTCCACCCGTATTTATGGTCGACCATCGGAAAAGAGATCAGGCACATTGAGGAAGCCACACTCGGTGATGTGGAGAAATTCTTCTTCAGTCATTACGCTCCGAATAATGCCATCCTTTCCCTGTCGGGTTTCATCAGTCCCGACGAAGCAGTTAAACAGGCAGAAAAGTGGTTCGGTCCCATACCCAAGAGAATCATCAAACCCCGGAACATCCCCCCGGAACCCATCCAGACTGCTTACCGTTACCTCGAGATTGAAAGACCGGTTCCGAGTCCGGCTGTCTATCTCGCCTGGCACATGGGCGACCGCCTGAGCCGGAATTATTATGTACTTGATCTCCTTTCAGATATTTTATCCAATGGCATGTCGGCAAGACTCTTCCTCATGCTGGTCAAGGAAAGAAAGCTGTTCAGCGACATCGATGCGTATATAACCGGCGACCGCGATCCGGGTCTTTTTGTGATCAGCGGTCGACTGGCCAGCGGAATTTCACACCAGGACGGGATAAAAGCCATCCACGAAGAAATCGCCAGACTGATCGGGGGTCCGATTGGAGATCGGGAGCTTCAGAAAGTAAAAAACAGGGCCGAATCTCAATTTCTGTTCAGCAACATGAATGTTCAGAATAAGGCCATGAATCTGGCTTATTTTGAATGGCTCGGCAACGCGGGGATGATCGACCAGGAAATGGATCAATTGCGATCGATTACTATCGAAGAGATTAAGGAAGCAGGAAAAGAACTTTTCCAGGAAACCAATTGTTCCTGCTTGGTATATCTTAATAATGGGGAGAAATAAGATGGACAGAAAAGTGATGCCAGATATTAACACCGTCACGCGTTTAACGCTCACCGATTTTAGACAGACCAACCTCTCCAACGGCATTCCCGTGGTCATCATCAAAGCCGGAACAGAACCGGTTTGCCGCGTCGACCTGGTTTTCGACGCAGGCAGCCGTTACCAGGACATGATCTTCCAGGCTTCACTGACGAACCAGATGATTCCGGAAGGCACTGCAACCCTCACCGGTGGGATGATTGCCGAGGAATTCGAATTCTACGGAAGTT
>JBBQOG010000110.1:0-9066 GCA_038330665.1 Bacteroidales bacterium | reverse complement strand
GGGCGTCGAACCTGAGTTTCTCACCGGTTCTGATGTTGTGCGCAACAACTGATGCAATCTGGTTATCTCGGGTAATCACCTCATTTACATGGCAATTTAAATAGAGAGATATATTCTTTTCTTTCCGCACGGCCTGTAATTTCTTGTCGTCTTCATAATAGCCGGCAGGCTGCGCGTTTCCTCCTTGATCCGGTCCGATCTCGTTTACCAGATTCCCGAGGTTCGGATACGGATCGAGATTGATCCTTCCCCCGAGATGAACCCTCACCTCGGAGCTGTTATTGCCTCCCAGTACCGGTCGGTCCTGAATCAGCGCCACGCGAACCCCATGCCGGGCTGCGGATAGGGCGGTGCAGGTCCCGGCCATCCCACCTCCCACCACGATGAGATCAAACGGTCCCGCATGTTCCGGTGATTCTCCCCGACCAAGAGCCTTACTTCTGAATTCTGCCAGTCGCCCCGACTCATCAGGAGGAATAAATCCCGGGTCGGTAGTCAGAATAATGGCATCACATCTCCCATTAAACCCGGTGAGATCATGCAACGATACAGTATGTGATTTTGCGGTCAGGTCGACCGGGCCACCTGCCGACCAGCTCCACTCCATGCCCTCCTGTCCGAAGATCTTTTCCAAAGGGATACCATCAATCACCAGCTGAAATCTTCCCGGAGCCTCCTTCTTTGACCACTCGGCTGCCCAATTCCGGGTCCTGACGAAAACATAATACTTCCCCTGAACTCTAACATCAAATGAAGTAGAAGCATTCTCCACCACCTTACCCAGACCATGGGCCATGAGGAAGGGTGAACCCATGACGTCCATAAACTGCTGATCTATCACCCAGCCACCCATTTTGTCAAAACTTTCGGCCTCAAGAAAAACCAGGTTCCCCTTTTCGGTGGAACAGGAAAAAAGTACTCCAAAAAAAATTGCCAGGAGTAAAAATCTGAAAGTTTTCATCCGATAATGCATTTATTGTAAAACCTGAATGAATATATCCTTTCTCCTACCTTCCGGAACTACCTTTAATTCAACAAGTTCTCCACCTTTAAGCACCCCTTCCACGGTAGTATTGCCCGGTGCGTTCAACTTGAAATCCACATCCCAGTTCTTCGGCCACGCAGGAAACAGGATGATCTGGTTTCCCGGTGTTTGCATCAGCATTTCCTGCAGTCCGATCATCCCCGAACCGCCCCAGTTATGATCCGGCACCCAGTCGTGTCCAGGACCCCAGAATGTCGGGAAACGGCGCTGACTATCCTGTAATTTCCGGGTATTGTAATCGGCTGCTTCCCGGGCCATTCCCATCCGGGCAAAAAAGATTCCGTCCTGATGCCAGCTCATAATAGTTCCTTTTCGGAATGCCGGAACCTGCTCGTAGGTGTTCTTAAAGGTTTGAATTTCCTCATCTCCCAGGTGGAACTGGTCAAACGGGAAAAGGGGGTAAAACTGCGGCAGTTCCTGATTGGCTTCTTTTAACCAGCTTGCAGCAGGGTTCAATACTCTCTCTCCGTTTTTTTCGATGAAGGTATAATCCGGAACGCGGGATAAATATCCACGGTAATATTCTTTCTCTTCAACCGACAAATAACCCGGGTCCAAGGCGATTAAACTGCTCAGGCAGGCACGTAGACCTGCGATCAGGTCGGCCGGGTTCGTCGCTCCCCGGTAGGATTCGCAGGAGGTCGACGGATAGAGAACCAGTTTTCCATTCTCATCCAGCGGCGAGCCGGTTCGCATTTTCTGCCGGAGCTGGTAGTGCTCATCGAAGAAAATTACTGCCGCCTTAATAAAGGGCATATACTTCGAAATATCCTTTCCCGAGAACCGGTGATATTCCATAATCAGGTATGCATGTTCCAGTTGTGATTCCCAGTGGTAGGCAATCGACTGATTGGCCATTACCCCTTGTTCAACCGTCTCGTTGTATCCGGTGGCTCCGGTGGCACGCGGATCGCCGAAAGGAATTTCTGTTCCCCGCGCACGCGGTCCGGTTCCTTCCCATCCCCAGCCATCGCCGAAGGGTACTCCGGAGGCTGACATGTATTCACTGAAAACGGCGCCATCATGACCGAACCACGTTTTCACCCGTGCGGTGGCGCCCGGTAACCCCTTCCGATACAATTCGAATTGTGGGAGTATGGCATCGAAATCGCCGGCTTTCAGCATGGGCCAATATAGCAATCTCTGATTCTGTGCCGTGTGCACATCCCCGCCCCACTGCCTCCAATCCGGTTCATAGGCAGATTTTTCGTTCACCAGAACGGGGTCAAATATCAGGTTTCCGCCGTTAAACTTCGTCGGGTACTCCCCAAATGCATTCCCTCCCAGCTGATACCGAAACAGCTGATAATTGCTGCTCATCTGCCATACCGGATTGTCAGGCTCGGTGGTCCCCGGCAGAACGAAAATATGACTCCGGTCCCAGAAGGCATGCCACCACGCAATCGTTTTCTTAAAAGCAGCCTTGGAATCAACAGCAGATTTCGTTATCGTTTCATCCAGATTCCGCTGCCACTCATCCAGCGTTTTAGCCTGCTGAATATGAGTAGCAATCATTACATGGTGCTTCCGCTTCGGTTGATCGCTTTTCAGACTCCAGGATTCATAGGGCGTTGCCTGATACTTTCCCCGGCCGGTTCCATCGGCGACCATTCCCTCTCCAGAAAGAAAACCGCCGAAAGTCCGGTCCTTGATGTCATCAAAGATCTCATCCGCACTGGCCTCCAGATTCTGTTGTTTGATCAGAATATCGGGGATCAGTTTATCTTTCGGATTTCGGTGATAAAAAAGGATACCGTTTCCATTGAAGGCAATTTGGTCTTTTACCCGCTTAACTTCCCCTGGAAAGGCTTCCAGACCGAAACAGGTAAACCGCTCCCGTCCAGACTGAAGCGGCAATAATTCCTTATCCTGGGTGCGCCAGTTCTCATAGGAAACCTTCACTTCAATCTCTTGGTCTGATTCCACTTCAACATGAACCACGGGATTGAAAACATCCACCCACAATTTTATTCGGGCATCAAACGCTGCATTCCCATCCTTACCCTTGGATTCAATCCCGATAACCCCGTCGGCAAGCTTCAATTCCTGCTTAAATGAATCATTTACGACAAACGGATTGGGATTAAGATGAACCCGGAACCGGCCCATTTTCAGGTATTCGCCATTTTCGCTCAGCGATCCGCTTCGCATAACATATAGAAGGATGTCCCCGTTTTCGACCCACACGTTGCATCCGATATCACCCCCGACCAGGGGCATGGATTCACTGGAATTTTTACTTTGCTCCGTCCATACGACATTATACTCATCCATTCGGGGCATTTCGGTCTGGCAGGAATGCAGTCCGAGAATGATTGTGATACTGGACAGGAAGACGATATTCTTAATCATTTATCATAATGGTATCTGCAACTATAAATCAATAGTTCGTTGTCGACAACCTGATAAACCAATCGATGTTCACGATCGATACGTCTTGACCAAAATCCGGCCAAATCAAATTTAAGCGGTTCAGGTTTACCAATTCCTTCAAATGGATGTCTTTGTATGTCTTTGATCAGATCATTTATCTTTAACAACATTCTTTTTTCCTCGGCTTGCCATGAAAGGTATTCCTCCCAGGAGTTCTTTGAGAAGGTAATTCGAATCATTCTTCTAACAGGTTTCTGCTGAACCCCTTACCTTCTTTAATCTGGCGAATTGATTCGTATAGCCTGTCAGCATTTGCCTTTGAATTCAGCAAATGAATTGTTTCCATCAGGGAATTATATTCATCCAACGACATCATCACAGCACCCCTCCCGGCACCTCTCTTGATAATCAGCGTTTCATTATCCATTTCAACGCTATCCAGGTATTTTTTCAGTCCAATTCTAAACTCAGTATAGTTCGCGACTATCATTTTACAATTATTTAAGTATTCGTTCGAGTACAATCTTACGTACTTATCTGGAAACTTCCAAGTATTTCCACTGGCATCAGGCCGGTTGGTGGACCGAACTAAGGCGTAATCATCGATTCACCCAATCTTTCCCCTACCTTTATCACGGTTTCGTAACCCCTTAATGTATTGATCAACAGATCCTCATCGATGCGGATTCTATTTTTTTCAAACAGAAGAACGACTGTTGACCCCCCGAATTTGAAATACCCTTTCTCCTCCCCTGTTTTTGCAAAATTCCCGGTATAAGTCTGCACGATACTTCCCACCATCGTTGCTCCCACTTCTACCATAACAACATCGCCAAACAGAGGGTTTGAGATGATGGCAATTTCTCGTTTATTCAGGCAGAAAATTTCAGCCATTTTGCGCAAAGCCAGGGGGTTGACTGAATAATAATCGCCCTTGATCCGGGTGATGGGTGATAAACTTCCGTTCATGGGAAAATGGAAACGATGGTAATCAAAAGGGGCCAGCCGGATGACCACCAGGGTGCCATCCAGGTATTTTTGCGCGAGTTGGTCATTATTCAGAAAGGAAAAAATATCGAAGCGATACCCTTTGATGATAAAATCGCTGTTGCTGATATCGGCATAGGCCAGAATCTTCCCATCGGATGGCGACACCGCAGTAACTGAGTCGGTATCCACCGGCCTGGCACTCCTGTTTAGTTTCCGAATGAAGAAATCGTTAAAAGATTTGAACTCTTGCTTCTCGGCGGTGCTCAGGTCGATATCAAATTCATCAACAAAGGGTTGTATTTTCTTTGTGGATGAAGGGCGGTCCATCTTATTGCCATAAACAGACGAAACCACCTTTCTTTTCGCCAGCGCCCATAGCGTAGCTTCGCCAACCGGATTATTATAGAGCCACACCAGCCATTTCTCTCCAGCCACCTTCTCTGTTTTTAACAGCCCACTTCCCCTGTCGAGATACTGGATGGGAGCCTGCGGCGGTAAAGGATAAAAGGCCAGTATGGCAATGAGGGCAAGGAATAGAACAAGGATGCCCCACCGCTTTGTTGCTTTTGTAATTTTCATTTGCAACCCATTTTTATGAAGACATGGATCTGTTTTCAGCTCTATCGCCGGATATCATAGGCCACCAATACATCACCGTGGCGCACGAGCAGCATCCCATAATAGATCGCCGGCCGGGCCCAATAAGGACCTTTGCCTTCCTGAACGCGGAAAGTGCTGGTTACCTTGAATTCCTTCGGATCGGCCTTTACGAGAGCTATGTTTCCGCGCTTCTCTTCCATACAATAGAGCATGCCATCCGCTGAAATGATCGGTCCCTTCGTGTAGAAATCCGAAATCCAGGTAATCTCACCCGTGTTCCAGTTCATGCAAACCCACTTTCCGGTTGTTCTTCCGGTAAAGTTGGATCCGTAAAGCATACTATCCACCAATACCACTCCGTGGTTCTGGTTGTCGAACGTGTGATCGGCAAATTTTTCCGTTACTGATCTGCCATCTGTTGCAATCCGCAGTTTAACCGATTTTACGTCCCAGCCATTCGAGATCCAAAGGCAGCTATCACGGTAAATGGGCGTATTGGTGAATATGGTTGCGTTGTCGCCGTTGGCATCCAAAAAATTATAGTGATAGGTCCAGAGAATTTCACCGGTTTCGGCATCCACCCCCATCAGGTGAGTCTGGTAGGCGGAGATGAATATTTTTTTTCTGCAATGTTCGATCAGCAGGGGCGACATGTTCGACCGGAGTACATTCAACGGGGCCGATTTCCAGATAAGTTCTCCGGTGAATTTGTTCAGAGCAATGGCCGTGGTGAGCGGGCCACAAGGCGTAGTCAGAATCTTATCGCCATCGATAAGAACGGATTCCGATACCCCGAACATATCCGAACTGCTCTGATATTTTTCATGAAGATTGACAGCCCATACCTCTTGTCCGGTTTTAGCCCGAAAACAGGTCATCTGGTCCATTCCCGTAAGCACATAAACCCGGTCGCCATCAATAGTAGGCGTAGTTCTGGCATCAGGATACGACTTATTAAAACATCTGCCATAGGGCTTCTGCCAGATAATCTTTCCCTGATGATCCAGTGCAGTCAGGTATTCAGTCGAATCCTTTGTCCCCGTAACGAATATCATATCCTTTGTGGCCACGGTGGACGAAAACCCCTTACCCAATCCGTCCGCAACAAACAGGATTTTTGGTCCGCCCTCGGGCCACACGTTTAGCAGGGCGGTATCGGGGAATATTGCATCGCGGTTAGGGCCGCAAAACTGAGCAACCTGGGCATTAACCATAAATCCACTGATCAGGGTAAATACAAAAAGAAGGCTCTTTTTTAAAAGATTGTTCGATCTGGAATGCATATTGATATTTATTTAGAAAGATAGTATCAATAATCAGTTATCAGATTATCGCGGTAAATTCATTGGAGCCGGGATAAAATAATGATTCCCCGAAATCGAAGGATCCGGGAAATCACGAATTAGTTTATCATAAAAAGTATCCGGAGTCAGGATTCGGATCAATCCGGTGATCTTTTCCTACTTTCCGCATCCGGCATACGCTTTCTTTAATTCCTCCATAGTTCTGATCCTGACAATTTTTACTCCATCGCGGGCATCGCTTAATACATATTTGATGGCCAAGGGAAATTTGAGCGTTGGTTTCTTATCTGAAGTATTGGCGGTATACCATCTCTTAATAGCGTTGTCCAGGTCCTCCTGTGAATTCCGGGTGATCTCGGTGCCATCCGGCATGATGTAGGTCAATGGGAATACCAGGGTAAAACAGGGAACCTTATCCCTATCGGTAATTTTATCCCCGGCACAGGCTTTCTTCACCCGCATCATTTGTTCAGCATTGGCGATAGTCAATTCACGGCCTTTAAACTTGATATTCACCGGGTACTGTAATGTAGGCTTCTGCTTTAGAAAATCGGGATGCTCCACAAACCACTGCTTGATGGCACCTTCCTGGCTTTTTGCATCTTCCACGGTAAGCAGGCTCTGATCCGGCATCAAGAAGGTAATCGGAAAAATGATCTCGATGCAGCGCACAACCTCTTTATCACCAGCACAGGCCTTTTTAATCCTCTGCATTTGCTGATCATCCCTAACTGTGATGACCTTGCCGTTAAAATTAACATCTACCGGATATTGAAGCATTTGCTTTTTAGGAGCACGCGGATGAGCTTCGTGCCAGGCTTTGATTGCTGCGCCTAACTCCTCCCGGCTATTGCCAGTTATAATCGAACGATCCGGCATGATGAAGGATACCGGAAATATCATTTCGAAACAGGGGGTATTATCCAGATCACTGGCCTCAATTTTTAGGTCACTGCCCTGGAGGAACTCATCATTATTCGGAGTTTCCTTCTGACAGGATATTAAAAAGATGCCTAAGAGTAATGTGAGAAACCCGTACTTTTTCATGACTGAATGTTTTTGATAATAGTGCATAACATAACAGCTTAAATATAATCATTTATGATTGAAATGAATATCCGCAATCAGGCACCAATGTTAATACATCGGACCCTGTGGGAAAGGCCAGGACCCATAAGTTGTGCTCCGGTTCCTGCCTCTGGGGGCCGTGATAAAAGGCAAAAGGCAGAGGGCAGAAGGCAAAAATTAGTAACAAGATAAAAAAGAATAAAGTGATAATCGCTACATTGCCAATTCATTATCAATTTATTACAAACTCAACTTGATTCTTATTAACTATCTCTTAGGACTAATTTTTGCCTTCTGCCCTCTGCCTTTTGCCTTTTGTCTCAACCCCCTCTAGCAAAACCATTTTGGTCACACGAAATTCTCCTACTTCGTCTGATCAGTCACCCAAAATATGCACCGGCCCCAACAGCCCCGACCTTAACAATTTCCAGTCGTCGCGGATATTAACATTCGTCTTGGTAAACCGTTGCTCCTGAGGCTTGCCCCGATCCCCCACCAGACGATTTTGCCAGTTGTTGACCACCGTTATTTTCAGCTGGTTTTGTCCTGATTGCAGAGCCCCGGTTATCTCCATCCGGAACGGCTTGGTCCAGACAATCCCCATATCCTTACCGTTCAGCTCGATAGATGCAATCCCCACATCATCAACCTCATTCAACTGGAGCCAGTGCCTTTTCCCGTCGACTTTTTCAGATAAACTAAATTCCGTGGTGTATTCTGCCTTGCCGGAATAATACTTTATTCTCTCATCAGCGGATTGAGACCAATCGGATAGTTCATTAAATGTCACTGAAGCCGGTCCTCCCCAGACCGTATCAAATTTAACCTGCCAGGGACCGCTGATCTCCTGTACTTCCCTGTATAAAGGAAAATTGGAGGATGCCTTGCCGTTCGCCGAAATGGGAACAGGATTGGTGAATACCACGAGGCACGACCCATACGGATCCAACTCCAATGGAATGATAGTAAGACCTTCCATTTGTGTAAAAGCCCCGGCCATCCAGGTTTTTCCGGTTACTGGGTCCCAAATCTCAGGTTGCTTTCCTGAAACCCGAAACTTCCCTTGAAAGGATTTCGGCTCTTCCGTCTGGTTACTGACAAAATACACATCCGACTCACCAACGGTATAATGGATATAGTCGAAATCGGTTTGGCTCTCCGGGCCAACCGATTCGAAATCAAAAACAATTCCCTCTCCCAACAGATATTCGTGTGCTTTCTGTCCCCAGACCAGTTTTCCGTTCCCAATCTTTCTCTGCCCTGTTACCGCTTCCCCGATACCCCAAAGTTTGTCGGCAAGCTGGTGAAATTCTTTCTGCGCCGGCTGACCGCCGACCAGGCTAACCAGTCGTTCCGGCTTGGGGCCCAATACGGTTGCTCCCTGATTCAACAGCTTTTCAATCTGCTTTAATGCTTTCAGGGAAAGGACCTTATGATCGGGCAGCACTACAAGACGATAATGAACCCCGCCGGGAACAACGACCTCCCCATCAACCACCTTTAACTGCAAAAGAACATCCTCATTGGTGACGTCATAATCAAATCCGGGCAGAGCACCGGCCGGATCGGATTCTTTCAGTGTTGCGATATTCGGTACATGATCCCCGTAATAATAAAGCACATCAGCAACGATTTTCCCTTTTTGGAGAACATACTGAACCCGGCTCATGTACTGGATAAAGGCAT
>JBBQOG010000109.1:0-9145 GCA_038330665.1 Bacteroidales bacterium | reverse complement strand
GTCCAACCGGGTGTTCGCCCCGGTTGAGCATTTCTCTGGCGTCCAGGTGCCGGATAATATTTTCAGAAATGAACCATTCGGGAACTTTGCTTTCCGGCAGGGGCCCGGATGAATCCGCGTGGAAATCCTGCCCATCGGAGACACCGGCCTCCCGGCGAAGACGGTTAACGACATCCTCGACTTTCAGCCCGCCTACCATTGCAGCTTGCTGCAGTGTGGTGAAACGGGCGACAGTTTTTCGTAAAACCGGATTTTTCAGTTGCTTGAATGCGGGGCTCATATCAAAAAGAACCTCTTCCAATTCGGGATAGTCGCTCAGCAGGTCCAAAATTTTGGTTTTCGGGGTGATGTATGATTTCTGTGCTGACATGATCATTTTTTTATTGATAATGTTCTTGTTCGAACGGAGGTTATTGGTAGGAAACGATTCGTTGTTCGCCTTCGAGTTTGCGATATTCTGAGAGGTCCTGCGAAACTTCGAGTGTTCCCAGGTAGTCTCCTTTCTCATCCCGAAGGGCATAATATTCTATATAGATGAATTTCTCCTGCATTTGTATCCAGAACGGGGCATGGCTGGCTCGGCCGTTTTTGAAATCATCTATTATTTTTTCAACGATATGCACGCTGGCCGGCGGATGGCACAATCGCACGTCGCGGTTGATGATGGACCGGCTCCGGGTAAAAATCCGGTGCGAACCCTGAGAAAAATATTTAACCTTATCATTTTTATCAACAAAGGTTATATCTACCGGCAGTGTGTTGAGCACTGCCATGATCTCAGATGCCGTGAAACTTCCCGAAGGCAGTTGAATCGAGTCCTGACTCTTTGTGGCCAAAGTTTCTGATTCTTCAATTCCATCTGGTTTCCAATCGATTTGGGGGTCGTAGAGGCAAAAGCCGATCGAGAGTGTTTGCTGGTAGATTTCCCACCAGTCCTGATCGGTCAGGTGGTCCAAGCTCATCGGAAACAGGATCTCCTCTTCCTTGGTAACCATATCCTCGATACCCTGCAGGGCAGGGTTGAAGAGCAAGTCAAACGCCGAGAGAATATCCTGTGCCGTGAGGCCGGTTGTTCGCAAAACCTCCGTGCATCCCTTCAGCAGGTTGCGGATTTCATCATGCTTACCCCACATTACGGTGGGAGGACCGGTTATCCCGGCTTTCTCGAGAAATGGAAACAGCAGGTATTCCTTCCGTTGATAGTGTTTGTCGATGTCCGCCAGGTTGTTGAAAACCCCCAGCAATTTGAGAACCAATGCTTCCGGATTACCATTCTCAGGAAATCTTCGCAGTTGGTCGATTAATTCCGAAGCCAGATCTGTGGTTTTGAGAAGTTCTCTGTTTTCCTGCGTGAAGGTGTCAATCGGATGTCCCGGAGGAACGGCAGCCAATCCTGACAGGTCGATATTACCTTCCAGAACGAGGGAATGGATATCACAGAATTTTTGTATTTCCGATGCCGGCAGACCTTCCTCGATCAGCTGTTGTTCCACTTCCACCACTTCGCCATAGGGAACCTGTTTCAAGACTTCGACCAATTCGGCTTTTACCCGGTCCGGATCCACGCCTTCATGGATTTTCAATAGCAGTCCTTTTAAAATCTGTTTTCGACGCTCGGAATTATTAATTAGCTCACTCATAGTTTCTTGGTGTGTTATTGGGAATTAATTTTCCACAAAGATACTATTTAGAATGATTCTAAATAGTAACAAATGTTACAAACTCAAAAATTATCCGATCAGAATATTGGTGTGGGAATAGGTGTATTGCACCGAGGATGCTCTTTTTATCAGGGCGAGGATGATCGTGAGCGATCCGATACGGCCGATGAACATGGAGATGACCAGGATGCTTTTAGCCACATCGCCGAGGGATGCGGTGACACCCATGCTAAGTCCCACGGTGGAAAGTGCCGAGACTTCCTCGAAAACCAGGTGCATTACATTGATATGCGGTTCGGCGATTGAAAGACAAAGTGTTCCGATCAGAAACCAGGAGGAATAGATCACGACAACAGAAACGGCCCTTTGGACCAATACGGGCCTCAGGGTATGTTGCATAAAGGTGAGGTGTTTGAAACCCCTGACGGAAGTGAGTGTGTTTTTCAGGATCACGGCAAAAGTATTGGTCTTGATCCCACCTCCGGTGGATCCCGGAGACGCCCCAATAAACATCAGAAAGCTAAATATCAGGATCATCGGTTCGCTGAATCTGCCAATGTCGACCGAGTTGAATCCGGCAGTACGGGCAATAACGGAATGGAAGACCGATTGCATGAGTCTTCCTCCACCGGATACATCATCAGGGTAAACAGGATAGAGGAAATAAAAGGCCAGTGCACCGCCGATAATGAGGAAGAACGAAGTTCGCAGCGCAATCCGTGAGCTGGGTTGCAAATATTTGTAAAAGGAAAGCGGGTGGATGCTCTTTGAGCGGAGGCTGACGATATCCTGTAATACCGGAAACCCGATTCCGCCAAGAAATACCAGCACCATGATTACGCTTTGCACCCCCCATGAGATCCGCACCCCGGGATCGGCGAAATTATCGGTCCACAAGGAGAAACCGGCATTGTTGAAGGCCGATATACAATGGAACATCGAATAGAAGAACTTGCTTTCGCCGTTTCCGAATTGCGCGTCCGGGCCCCATGAGAAGTAAACCACTGCCACGCCGACCGCTTCAATGAGAATAGAAAAGAGGATAATGCTTCTTAAAACGGAACGTGATTTCGACATTTCGTCGGTATCGAGCAGGTCTTTAATCAGGGACTGGTATTTGATGCTTGAGGAATCACGGTAAAAGATGGTAAAGAAAGCTGCAAAAGCCAGGATGTTGATCCCACCGATCTGGATCAGCATCATGATGATCCAATGCCCTTTATGCGTGAAGGCGGTGGCGGTGTCGACTGTGACGAGACCGGTGACGCATACTGCGCTGGTGGAGGTGAACAGGGAGTCGATAAAGGAGATTCCATGGGTGGTCATCTCGGGCAGCATCAGCATTGCAGCTCCGAACCCAATGAGGCCGAGAAAGGAGAACGACAGCAATCGCGCCGGGGAAATCCTTAATTTTGAGATTTTTACCGCTGCTTTTCCGAGTTCCAGCCCGACAATGATAAAAAAGTACAGTTGAACCGCCAGGATCGAAACATCACCGATGGGGATGTTCAAAATCTGCATGAACAGGCCATTCATTGCCTGATGGCCGAATATCAGAAAGAAAATTTCTTCAATAACCATGAAAACAAACATCAGGGAATCCATACGGTTATCCCGGATAAAGTTTTTAGGATTGTAATCATAGAAAACGCGTATCAGGTATTTAAGCATGTAAAACCAGATACTTGCCCGAATAACCAGATGCACAATTTTAAGGGTGCCCGGAGTTTGCGGATAACCGTAATAATATACGATGGCCAACAGGGCGAAAACTGAGAATATGAATGTTCCCCAGGTGAGAACAGACATCATATTGTTTTTACTCGAAAAAAGCCGGAGATTTATTCGTTCCCTAAATTGCTGGATATCTTCCTGTGACGGCATTCAGGGATTTATTGATTGATGGCAACAAACCTCTCCAGGTCTTTATTCTGGCCAAAAAGGACCAGCGTATGGCAGCTCTCTATTGTAAATTCATAATCCACAACCCCTTCGATATGGCTCTCACCCTCTTTGATTGATTTGACAGTTACCAGGGAAAGCCGGTACCTTTCGCGAAGGTTTACATTTCCAAGGGTTCTGCCGATGATCTGACGGGGGGTTTTTATTTCCGCGATCCGGTAATTATCCGGGAGCTGGAGGTAAGAAACCAGGTTCGGGTTGGTCAATCGTTCCGCGACGATTTGGCCGACTTCGACCTCGGGGCTCAATACTTCGTGAACGCCAATTTTTTCCAATATCAGCCTGACTCTTTTACCGGTTGCACGGGCAATGACCCGCTTGCAGCCCATTTCAAGAACGAGGACGGTGGTAAGCAAAAGCTGCTCCATATCCTGTCCGATTGCTACCACCACGGCATCCATGTCGGTGATATTGACAGAAAGCAGTGCTTTTTTGTCGGTGGCATCCAGGGCGACAGCTGCCGACACCAGGTCCGACATATTATCGACAACTTCTTCACGATTATCGATTGCCAGAACTTCCGCACCGCATTTAGTCAGGGCTGTAGCAATAGCACGGCCAAACTGACCTAAACCGATGACGGCAATTTTCAAAGCTGACATAATTTTTAAATATGGTGCAAATGTAAGGTAGAAGTAGATTCAATGGACCGGTTATGCATCTCAAATCACAATTAATTCTATTCTTCCCTTTTACCAAAGGGTCTTATACATATAAATAGAAAAAATGTTGCGTTAGCTGGGAGGCCAGGCCGATTCGAATAACCCGGATGTAAGAAAAGTTCCTTCGATTTTATTTCAGAATACCATCCAGGGCGGCAATCAGCTTATCGGTTTCGTCGAGCGTGTTATAGTGAACCATTGAAATTCTGACCACTCCGTTTTGCGATTCAAGGTCCAGGTCGTGGATCAGTCTTTTGGCATAGAAATCCCCAAACCGTATTCCAATCTTTTCCTGATCCATTTTCAGTACAATAGATTCGCTGTCGGTATTTTCCTCGACAAACGAGATCGTGGGAACTCTTGTTTCGGATGTTTCCGCCTGGCCGATGATCCTGACTCGTGGTTTTGTAGCAAGAAAGGCCAGGACCCGTTTGCTGAGTTCATTTTCATGTTTCCGGATCAGCTCGGAAACTTTTTCAAGCCGGGTGCGGTATCCTACTTGATTATCTGTAGGAAAATGGAAGCGGTACAGGGCGTTAAAATATTCAGGCAACCCGGTCATTCCCCAGGCAAACTCGAAATTGACATTTCCGGGTTGGAACTTGTATGGCGACTGGTCCTTGCCGATAAAGTAATGGTTATTTCCGGGCAGTTCATCCAGGATGGCTTTCCGGCCATAAAGCATGGCGTAGTGCGGGCCGTAGGTTTTATAGAAGCTGAATACATAAAAATCGACATCCCAGCTTTTTACATCAATCAGGCAATGAGGGGCATAGGCGACGCCGTCCACGCAAACCAGGGCCCCCTTGCTATGCGCCAGGCGGGTGATTTCTGCCACGGGGTTGATCGTGCCCAGGAGGTTGGAGGTGTGGGTAAAGGCCACCAGGCGGGTTTGCCGCGTGAGTAAACGTTCCAGATCCGAAATTTCCAATTGGAGGGTATGCGGATTGATCATCCATGTTTTCAGGATAAACCCTTTCTTTTCCAGCTCGCGCCAGCATCCGATGTTGGCTTCATGGTCACAGTTGGTGACAATGATTTCGGTTCCCCTGGGGAAGTGGGTTCCCAGGTTCAGCGCAAGCATTCTCAGCAGGAGGCTGGTGCTGGAACCCATTATGATTTCCGACGGATCCGAAGCATTAATGTATTCGGCCATTAGCTGCTGGCTTTCGGCCACCCTTTCGGTGGCAATCACCGAAGGCTGGTAAGTCGCTCCCAGCTGAACGTTAGAGGTATGGTAAAAATTCAGGATCCGGTCGGTGATCTGGCTGGCAATCTGAGAACCTCCGGCATTATCCATAAAAATCCAGGGCGAGTTGAGTCCCGGAAAAAATGATCTGACAAAATCAATATTCATGTTATTGGTTGCTGGTGTAACCCCGAAGATACAAAACCCATCCGGTTTAATATAAAAAAGTATAATTTTGGCGCGCTGTGGTACTGAATACCGGGGTCTGGTTAAGTGATATCACTTGCATCATAGTGGCCTACTACGGTGCGTCCGAACTGATGCACCCCATATCCAATAACATCATTTTCAAGTTGATTGCCGGAGGGGCCTTTCTGTTTTTCGGATGGAGCTACTTCTTGCGTAAACCCAGCGAAGAGCCCAAGCCATTAGGCGGCGTCGGGGTGCTGATCTTTTGGTTCGGGCGATGATTGTTGCCGTTTCAACCCTGGAACTCCATGGAATCCAGATCATATATTATTTTGCGACCACCATACTGACCCTGATGACGTTCGACCTTCTCAAGATCATGTTTTCACGCAGACTGCGTAAAATCATCACGGAGAAGTTGATGACCAAGCTATTTCGAGTTACCGGGTTGATCCTGATGGCGTTGGGTATTTTTGTGGTCATCAGGGCCTTCTGGCATTAAGGTTTGATAGATCGCAAATTTTGCCGCCGCTATCGTTTCCCGTGTTACTTTTTCGCTTATCCTTCCCCTGGCCAGGTCGTTAACCGTGAGGTACCCGTTAAGCAGGAGCAGCTGTATGATCAGGTTGTTGATCATTACTTCCGTGCTATAACCTTTAGCCAGGTAAAGGCTTTTCACCTGTTCCATAAATCCGGCTGCAAAGTCAGGGCTATTGGGCAGTGCCATCAATTGCCGGTAGGTTTCACTGATGGCGTTCAGTTCAATATTCAGGTTCGGGGTTACCAGTAGCGGACTAAACACATTCGAGGGGTCCACCGGAGTAAATCCGCGGAGACGGGTGAGGTCGACCGGAACATTCGGCTGGTCGAGCCTGACGAATTGTGCCTTCTTCATGGCCTCGATCTGGTACAGGTAAAAGTTGTAACGGAAAACCTCGGCACTTACCTCGTTGGCAGGCAGAATCCGTCCGTATTTTTTCTGGATCGACTGGCGGACAAATAGTTTGTGCCTGGAAATTTCAGGCTTCTGTAGCCGGACCTCACGGATCAGGCGCAGTAAATCATCGGCAGCCTTTTGCGGCCCTGAGATTTCCTTGCCCTTTTTACCGAGGTCGGTGGAGAGGATTCCCAGCTGGATTTTCCTGCCCAGCCCGCAACCGTCGGCACCCCCTTTGAGTATGCGGATCAGGTGCGTACGGATCGACAACTCCTCTTCCTCGGCGATAAACGGATTTCCGGCCGGTGTACTGGCCAGGGCGTTGAACAGTTTTCCAAACAGGTCGCGGTCGATCAGGAGGGTCTCCTCGCCTGAGGTTCCAGCTGCCATGGCCAGAAAACGGTTTTTGATGATGTCAAAGCGGATCTTCCCAATGGTCAGGGTCTGATCTTTTTTGGTAAAAGTTTTACCCCGGAATATTTCGGACACCACCTCTTCCAGATCAATCTTATCCATCATTTTAAATGAGGAACCCAGATAAACTTTCCCGGTATGCGGATCAGGAATCCAGTCGAGGATATCGTCCAGATAGGAACCGTGCCGACCCAGTAACTCAACGATCTGTTTATCTGCAGTATACCTGAGGAGTGTCCGCTGGATGTGCGGGTAATCCGAACTGGTTGCTTTTTCTTTTCGTTCCCCGTGGCTTTCACGGTACAGGATGAAGTTTTCGGGATTTGCGTACCGCCGTATTCCGGCTTCGTCCCTCGAAAAATTGCTGGCTGTCAGGAATATATCAATTTTAAAAGGCATGCGGATATCACAGAGCCCGGATATCGTGCTTCTGGAATTCAGATCCTCCTTATTGCTATCGGCACTGCTTTCAAACAGGCTTTTATATTGCCTGATAAAATCCGGGTCAAAATCGGTCACCCTGGAAAAATCTCCTATCTCGCTGCCGATACCGTAGAGGTTACCCTGCTGGTCGGGGAATACATGCAGCATATCGCCGGCTATCATGCGGATGGACCGGATACCCTGCAGATCTTTGCGGAGCCATTTCAGCATCAGGGCGGCGAGCATTTCCGACTTGCCGACCCCGCTGTCGCCGCTGATTAATACTACAAACAGGCTGCCATCCTCTTCTTCGATGGCGAACAACGATCCATGCACCGGCATTCCGCCCAGCTCCTTGACTTTTTCGTTGAGCAGGGTCAGCCGGGGCTTTTTGATGTCTCCGAAATAGTCGACTTTACGCTTTAACGGGGTGATAATGGTTTTGATGTTCCCATTGGGCCCCATCAGATCGAAGTACCCGATCCGGGGGTAGGAGATGACTTTTTCCGGTGCGCCATAAAACAGGACTATGTCGGGTACAAACTCCCGAACCTCCTCCAGCGAAATGGTTTGCGGTCCCAGCAGCCTGAAGTTGTCGGTGAGGTATTTCAGATAAGATTTGTGGAAGATATACAGCTCCTTAACCAATCCCTGATCATGGATTTTACACCGGTAATCTTCGGGATCCAGCGTTTCGGTGAACCGGGCTATGCGGTTGCCGAAAAAGGTAGCCGTAGGCCGGGTTTTCATCTGTTTGATGAAATTGCGCGGTGTTCCGCCACCCGCCTGATCGAAAGGCTCGGGTTCCTGACCGGTCAGATGAATCTTATGGAACGGGTATTCGCGTTTTTTTGCGTCGGTGGCGATACGGGTATGGGTCTGTACATCTTTCTCCGCAGCGATCACGCCGCACTGCTCCATGACCCGGTTAATCCAGCGGAGCTCCTTGAATTCCGGCTTCCGCGACAGCACATTATCCATGGTAAAGTCGGTATGGAGGGAATAACCGTGCTGAATCATCTCATTAACAGATGAATTCTGTGGCAGGTATTCGTATTGTACCATCCTGGATATAAAGTGGTTATATCGGGTAAATAGTTCGGTCGACCGGGTTTCGTTCATTCGTCCGGTCAGGAAAAGGGTCTGGGTCCTGACTGTTTCGGCGAGGTCAGCGGTTTCCACGATTTGTCCGGCGGCCTTCAGGCAACTTTGCCAAATATAGCGGCATTCGTCGGGGAAGACATCCAGGAGGTAAGAAGCGGCGAGCAGACCGGCCTCACCGGGACCCATTTTACGGATGCCGTCGGTGAGTTTTTCTACACGGTTTTTCCATGCTCTGCTGAAGACCTCGGTACCGGTTAGCAAA
This sequence comes from Bacteroidales bacterium, assembly GCA_038330665.1. Taxonomy (GTDB): domain Bacteria; phylum Bacteroidota; class Bacteroidia; order Bacteroidales; family UBA12481; genus UBA12481. The sequence continues at coordinate 342 of JBBQOG010000109.1, read as the reverse complement.
TAATCCATCCAGAGGAGATTCTCACCGGAGGATTCTTTCATCACCTCTTCGGCAAAGTATTGATAGGTAATCTCCACCATCGCCGGACGCGGGTCGGCGGAGAATGGATTTTCAAAATGATTCAGCTGATCGCGCAGCCTGATCAACCCGAGGGAGTGATTAAAGTCTGCGGCCCGAACGCCGGTGATTTCACTGAACAGGTTCAGGGTTCGAACAAATAGTTCTTTCAAACCGGGTTCTTTCAGTCGCTGATCGAAAGGCAGGTCGAAATGCAGGAATAGTTCACCGATATATTTGCGAAGGATCTGGTTGTACCCTTCGAGCCGGGCCAGGTCACCACCC
>JBBQOG010000108.1:0-9150 GCA_038330665.1 Bacteroidales bacterium | reverse complement strand
GAGCAATACCACGACGGGTCCAAAAGTGATCCTTCGGAAACTGAAAATACCCGTATCAAATTTGGTCGGATCGTCCGAACCGCCACCAGACATCAGTAAGAATCCAATAAAGAGCACCACGAGCCCGGCAATCAGGAGCTGATAATTCAGCTTGCTGAATACAAATCCTTCTTGTTTATGGAGAGCCGGATCCTCCTTTAGCTTGACAACCAATTTTTTATCAGCCATTGATGTGTAAATAAATTTCGTTGCTAAAAATATAACTTATCACGGTCAATACCCAGATATTTATTGACCGCCAGAATCGTGGTGATTCCTGACAAGGTCATCCCGACCACAAAAATCAGGAAAATCAGCACCACAATCGTAATGGAATCGGTAAACTGCAAAACTTCAGGCATTTGCCTCCGGGCAATATAAATCACTCCCAACAGGAGCGCGGAAGCCAGCGCAGATCCGAACAACCCGTTCAATAAACCTCTCAGGATAAACGGCCTTCGGATGTAGTTCCGTGTGGCACCGACCAGTTGCATGGTTTTGATGATGAATCGCTTGCTGTAAACCAGCAGCCTGATGGTATTATTAAAAAGAGCAATGGATATCAGGAAAAGCAGACTGCTGAATACCAGCATCACAATACTGATCTTACGGAGATTTTCATTTACCAGATTGACCATCGATTCCTGATAGTAAATCTCATAAACCTGCGGATAGATGCTGAAAATATTTGCAAACCTGGCAATACTGTCGGGATTGGCCCAACCTGCATGAAACTTAATATCAATCGAGGCTTTCAGCGGATTGGTACCGAGGAATTCCAAAAAATTCTCACCGAGTTCCTTCTGCAGGTCCTCAGCCGCTTGCTGGGCCGTGACAAAGGTGGTCGACTTCACAGCCGGACTGGCATCAAAGGTTTTCCTTAACTCAAGGATATCCGGTTCCTTCACCTCGTCATTCAGGATGACCGAAAATCCGATATTTTCCTTCACATAATCGCCGATCATGCGGGCATTTAGAATCAGGAGCCCCAGCAAGCTTAAAAGAAACAGAACCATGGCTATACTCACCACTGTGGTGACGTATGAATTCCTGAGCCTGACCGTGGGAGCCGTCTGTTGTTTCTTCTTCATATCGGTTTCAAATCCAGCGCCTAATTTACAAAGATTTGGGTAACCAACGGAACGTCACGGCAAATTGCTATTTTTGATCAAAATCCTCCTTACGTGGGCATTATTGAAAAACAGAGCATTAAGGGATCATTTTATTCATACATCGGGGTAGTCATCGGTTTTGTCACGGCCGGACTCCTTCTTCCCAAAATCTTTACCCCTCAGGAAAATGGCGTGCTGGACCTGCTCACCTCCTGGTCGCTGGTTTTCGCCACGATGGCCACACTGGGTCTGAACAATGTCACCATCAGGCTCTTTCCCTGGTTCCGGAACCATCACAACCACCATAACGGTTTTTTCGGCATTCTGTTCTGGGTGAATATGGCGGGATTCATTCTCGCTTTAATGCTCTATCTGGTGTTGAGGCCCTGGATCATCGCCGACAGTCTGAAAACCTCCACCCTGTTTGTCAGTTATATCGATTACATTATTCCCTTAACCGCCTTCACCACCATTTACCTGGTAATTGATATCTATTATTCCGTATTGATGAATGCCGTAAGGGGCATATTCCTTAAAGAATTTGTGCAACGCGTACTGATCCTCGTGGTTATTCTTGGATTCATTATGGGGCTTTTCCGGTTTTCCGGTTTTATCCTGTTCTATACCGCTGCCTTGTCACTACCCGGAATCATCATCGCCGGAATGTTAATGAAAGATGGCGAGTTCAGGATCCGGCCCCAGCCCGAATTCCTCACCCCTGAATTATCAAAATCGGTGGTGAGTGTGGCCTTTTTCGGGGTAACCATTGCTTTCAGTAATATTCTGATACTCTACCTGGACCGGATCATGATCAACTCCCTGATCAGCCTAGAGGCCACCGGGATTTATGGCAGGGTGGCCTTTTACGGCACCCTGGTTTCGATACCCATCCGGTCAGTTTCAAAGATTTCAGCAGTGGTGGTGGGCCAGCAATGGAAGGACGGGGATCATGTATCCATCAATAAAATATACCAGGATACCAGCCTTCATCAGCTGATTTTCGGACTGCTGATATTTATCGGAATCTGGGGAAATGTCCGGAATATTTTTCATTGGCTGGGCGATGATTACGCCTCCGGAAAGGATGTCATTTTTTATATGGGCGTCTCCAACCTCTTCATAATGGCCTCCGGGATCAGCGGATCCATCATGGCTACCAGCAGCCATTACCGGTTGCTGGCACTCTTTGTATTCCTGTTCGGGCTTCTGGTTTTCGTCACCAACCTGATCTTTATACCGATATTTGGAATCGCCGGAGCCGCAATGGCATCAGCAATTTCAGCCCTTTTTTACGGATTGATGCGTTATGTTTTTCTTTGGTGGAAATACGGCATGCAACCGTATACCTGGAAACATGCTTTGGCCGTTCTGGTAGCGGTAGTCGCCTACCTACCGGCGGTGCTGATTCCTGACCTGTTCTATCCGGACCATAAAATCCTGAGTGTGATTCTCGATATCGCAGTCCGGAGTACCGCGATTTCGATGGTCTTTATTGCAGCCACCCTGCTCCTGAAAATTTCACCTGATTTAAATCGCCGTTGGGATCGTCTCATTCAAAAACGATAAGTCGCTAACTGGATTAATTTACCTTTGTATAAACCGGAATACTGTGGCAGAAAAAATCATACTAATCGGCGGTGGCGGACACTGCAAATCCTGCATCGATGTGATACAGGCTGAGGGACGGTTTGAGATTGCCGGGATCGTGGAAAATCCAGGTTCACGCCTTCGCGGGAATGATAGTGAAGGGTTCAGCCTTTCAGCGTTCCAAAGTTCCGCTGTTTTGGGTTACCCGGTGATCGGGACCGACGACCAGCTTCCGGAGCTGATTAAAGAATACAAAAATGCACTGATTACAGTTGGCCAGATCCAGCATGCGGAGGTGCGGATCAAGCTCTTTCAGTTGATTCTGGAACTGGGAGGGAAGTTCCCGGTGATTATTTCACCGAATGCCTATGTTTCCAGGGGTGCCCTGATCGGTGCCGGAACCATCGTGATGCACCATGCAATAGTCAACACCGAGGCCGTCGTGGGGATGAACTGCATTCTGAACACGGGAGCACTCATCGAGCATGAGGCCCAGGTAGGCGATCACTGCCACATCTCCACCTATGCTATTCTGAACGGTCAATGCCAGGTGGGCAACCGCACGTTTATCGGCAGCCGCACCGTTTTATCAAACAATACTTCCATTGCCGATGATACCCTGGTTTCGGCCGGCTCCGTCGTGCTCCGGTCGCTGGAACAACCCGGAACGTATATCGGCAATCCGCTAAGAAAAATCCGATGAAGACACATGTAACCATCATTGCCGAAGCCGGTGTGAATCATAACGGGGATATCGGCACCGCGATGAAAATGGTGGAGGTAGCCGCTTCTGCCGGTGCGGATTACATCAAATTCCAGACCTTCAAAACCGAAAAACTGGTGACCCGGTCGGCACCGAAAGCCTCGTATCAGGAGATTCAGACCGGCGTGCAGGGAAGCCAGTTCGGAATGCTGAAAAAACTGGAGCTCGATGAAAATTCACATTTCCTGTTGATGGAACATGCCCGCAAACAGGGGATCCGCATGATATCGACCCCCTTTGATGAGGAAAGCGCCGACCTGCTGAACCGGCTGAATGTCGACCTTTTTAAGGTGGGATCCGGTGATATGACCAATGCGCTGCTGCTCAAAAAACTGGCCGCTTTCGGCAAACCGGTGATTCTTTCGACCGGCATGGCCGAAATGCCCGAAATTGCGAAGGCCATCGAAATCCTGGAAAAGGCGGGCCTGTCGCGCTCAAAGATTACCCTCCTCCATGCCAATACCGACTATCCCACTCCTTACTCTGATGTGAATCTGAGAGCCATGCTTACCATGGCGCTCGAGTTTGGGGTTAGGGTGGGCTACTCCGACCATACCGATGGCATCGAGGTACCGGTGGCCGCCGTGGCACTGGGAGCAGAAGTAATTGAGAAACATTTTACCCTGGACCGCGGCATGGAAGGCCCCGACCACAAAGCCAGTCTGGAACCGGCTGAGCTTCATGCCATGGTCCGGTCGATCCGGAATATTGAACTCGCCCTGGGATCCTCCAAAAAAGAACCGAGCGCCGGGGAACGAAAAAATATGGCCGCCGCTCGCAAAAGCATTGTGGCAGCCTGCCCGATCAGGCAAGGCGAACCCTTCACCACCCAAAACCTCACGGTTAAACGACCGGGAACCGGTATCAGTCCGTTACGGTGGGACGAAATTATCGGTACCTTTGCCGCCCGGGACTATCAACCCGACGAACTCATCTGATGCGAAAAATCTGTGTAATAACGACCAACCGTGCAGAATACGGACTGCTGTACTGGTTGATGAAAGGGATTCAAGCGGATCCCTTCTTTCAATTACAGGTGGTGGTTACGGGCGCTCACCTGTCGCCCGAATTCGGCTCAACCATCGACCGTATCCGGGAAGACGGCTTTAAGGTGGACCGAAGTTTCGACCTGGAACTTTTTGGCGATAAAGTATTGGATATCACACATTCACTGGCGCTTGCAATGGAGGGGTTTGGCGCCTCATTCCAAACGCTGAAACCGGATCTGATCATCATCCTCGGCGATCGGTTTGAAATTCTCGGAGCCGCCACCGCAGCCCTGATCGCGAATATTCCGGTCGCACACCTGCACGGTGGGGAACTTAGCGAAGGAGCCATCGACGACTCTATCCGTCATGCCGTCACTAAACTTTCACACCTGCACTTTGCTGCAGCCGAACCCTATCGCAAGCGCATCGTCCAGCTGGGCGAGCAGCCCGACCGGGTATTCATGGTGGGGGGAATGGGCATCGACAATATCAATAAGATCAATCTGTTATCACGGCAAAATCTGGAGAAAGCCATCGGGATTGGTTTTAATACACATAACCTGCTGATCACCTACCATCCCGAGACCCTGGATCCCGGCCAGGCCGGAAACCAGATCAGCGAACTGCTCGCCGCACTCGATAAACTGACTGACACCAGCTTGATCTTTACTATGCCGAACGCCGATACCGGTCACCGGATCATCATCCAGAAAATCCAGTCATTCGTGCTCACCCGCCAGAACCGGGCCATTCTGATCCCCTCCATGGGACAGCTGAATTACCTGTCGACCATGAAAGTAGTGGATGCAGTGGTAGGAAATTCCTCCAGCGGCATCATCGAAGCACCCAGCTTCCGGATCGGTACCGTGAATATCGGTAAACGCCAGGACGGAAGAATACGCGCCACATCGGTGATCGACTGCAACACCACCGAAAACGGAATATCCAAAGCATTTAAAAAGCTCTATTCACCCGCCTTCCAGAAGAAACTCCAAAAGGTCGAAAACCCTTACGGTACCGGCGGAGCGGCAGAAAAGATCATTGCTGTTCTGAAGAAGGTGGATATGAATAGCCTCATTATCAAGAGATTTTATGATTTATAAATAGGTTCGCTTTGCTCACTAAATATGCTCGCTTACGCTCGCTAATTATGCTCCCTTCGCTCGCTAATTATGCTCCCTTCGGTCGCTAATTGTGCGCCCTCCAGGCGCTTATTATGCACTGAGCAAAATCCTTACGAGGCGATAGCCTCCTCAAATAGTGAGGCGAAGCCGAACCAATTAGCGCCCGCAGGGCGCATATTTAGCGAGCGCAGCGAGCATAATTCTTAACTATGTATCAGATCTCCGAAATAAAAATCAGCCCGGCAACCACGATCCGGGAAGCCTTGCGGATCATCGACACGGGTGCCATGCAGATCGCTCTGGTGGTGGATGCGGCCGACCGTTTGATCGGGACCCTGACCGACGGTGACATCCGGCGCGGGTTGCTCAAAGGCATGGAGCTGGATGCTTCCATTGAGGATCTTTATAACCATCACCCGGTTTCGGTCAGGCTTTCCGATACAAAGGAAAGAATCATGGAGATATCCGTCGACCGCCGGATTTACCAGATACCGGTGCTGGATGAGGAGGGTCGCGTGATCCGTCTGGCCGAAATCGACCAGCTCCTCCGGCAGGAAAAACACCCGAACACCGTGGTGCTGATGGCGGGCGGACTGGGTTCGCGGTTGAAACCATTGACCGATCATACCCCTAAACCGATGTTGTCCGTGGGTGGGAAGCCGATCCTGGAAACGGTGATCACTCAATTCCGCAAGCACGGATATTTGAAGATGGTGATCAGCCTGAATTATAAGGCCGATATCATCCGTAGCTATTTCGGTAACGGATCCACCTTTGGCGTAGAGATCGAATATATTGAGGAGAACCAGCGTATGGGCACCGCCGGAGCCCTGGGTTTGCTTAAAAATCAGCCGAAGGAATCCTTTTTTGTGATGAATGCCGACATCCTCACGCTGGTCGACTTCGAAAGCCTCATGGATTTTCACCTCCGAAACGGATCCGATGCCACCATGTGCATCCGTGAATATGGCATGGAGGTTCCATACGGGGTGGTCCGGCTGAACAAGGATAATATCGTATCTATTGAAGAAAAACCCATCCAGCAGTTTTACGTGAATGCCGGAATCTATGTACTCACACCCGAATTGCTAAACTTGATTCCGAAAGGCGAACCGCTCGACATGACCGGCCTGTTTGAAAAAGCGGTGGGAAAAGGCTTGGCAACACTCTCCTTCCCGATTCGGGAATTCTGGATGGATATCGGAAAACCCGAAGATTACGAACGTGCAAATCTGGATTACAAAACGTTATTCCATGAATAAGCAAAGCCCCTATATTGCAATCATTCCGGCCCGTGGCGGCAGCAAGCGTCTGCCGGGTAAGAATTTGATGATGATCGCCGGAAAACCGCTGATCGGATGGACGATTGAAGCGGCCATTGAATCCGATATTTTTTCGCGCGTAGTGGTCACTACCGACAGTTGGGAAATTGCCGTGGTTGCTGCGCAATTCGGCGCCGAGGTGCCTTTCATGCGACCCGAGGAGCTCGCTCTCGACGAAACGCCATCCGGGGAAGTGCTTATCCATGCGGTAAATGAATTGACCACCGGCAAAGAAACACCCTGGACGCATATCGCCTGCCTGCAGCCCACCTCACCATTACGAACAGCCCTGAATATCCGGGAGGCGGCGCAGCAACTCGAGGAAAAACAGGCAGATGCAGTCATCTCTGTTTGCCGCTCCGAACATTCTCCGCTCTGGAGCAACACCCTGCCCGAAAATCTATCCCTGAGTGATTTTATTCCGGAGCATATCCTGAAAACCCCGTCGCAGCAGCTGCCTGCCTATTACCGACTTAACGGGGCCATCTATTTTTGCAGTATTCCACGTTTGATCGGTGAACGAACCCTGTTCCTTAAAACCAATGCCTACGCTTACCTCATGAGCCGCAAAGATTCCATTGATATTGATGACCAGGTGGATTTCGACCTGGCAGCAATTTATCTGAATCAGCGGTCCCCATCCCAGGGATAGTCGTCCAGTTTTTTCCGTTCAAAAGCATCGATGAAGCTGACCGAACTGGCATTGATGATCCGTGTGCCGATGGATTCGGCAAATTCCTGTACCAGAAAATAACTCCGGAAGGTCCGGTACATATTGAACAGGTAATCGTGCATGTTCACCCGCTTAAGCGTTTCGGGATGATGAACTTTTGCGATCCAGGGCTTCTGATCATAAAAATGATTTTCCTCCGAAACCAGCTTTCCATCTTCCCCCATCTTCAGCGACTGCAGCCAGGAATGGTCGGCACCCAGAATGATGATCCGCTTGAACCCGATCGCCAGCCCGGCCATCAGGGCACCAATCAGTACATTCTGCGGCGGAGGCATTCCAACCTGCCGCCGGTAAAGCCAATGCCTGATACCTCGGGTGCCATCGACCACCGTTTTATTGATAAAGGCAAATGTTACGGGTGTTCCAGAAGCCTTAAGCTCACGATGAAACCGGCTGTTACGTCCCTCGGCCGGACAAAACAGCGTGATCGGCCACGTGGTTTTACGGATCAGAGCCTTCATTACCTGTTCACGCGCCTCCGCTACCCTCGGAATGGTATTTTCCACAAAAAATCCGATATCCAATACCATATAATATTTTGGCTTTAACTGTTCATAAGCCTGGCTTACCGCAAATTGGTTCACCACTAAAAGCTGTTTACCCTCAAAAAATCCTGGATGCGTTTCCAGATCTGTGCGCAAGGAAGGTCCGTTGGCCAGAATAACCAACTCCTTACCGGGTGCCTTGATCCGGTTCAGATCCGACCGGAAGCGGAACCGTAAAAAAACCCGCAGTAAACTGATCAGCGCCTGGAACAGGGAACCGAAAAATCGTTGTATGTTGAGTAAAGCGTAAAACATATCAGGCTTTTGTGCGAATTTAACTAATTTCCCATCCAAACCGAATTGGATGAACGAGACCCTCAAAGGCGGATACCGGCTGCAAGGCCAATCACCCGTGAAAGAAACGGGACTGCCGTTGGTTTCAGTGATCACGGTGGTTTATAATTCCCTGAACCTGATCGAAAAAACAATCAGGAGCGTCATCAATCAAACCTACCCGAACATCGAATATATTGTCATCGACGGGGGCTCAACCGACGGATCAACCGAAATCATCGAGCTCTATCAAAAAAAAATTGCCTATTGGATCAGCGAGCCGGATCGCGGAATTTATGATGCGATGAATAAAGGCCTGGCGGCCGCAACCGGGGATTACGTATGGTTTATGAACGCCGGCGACCTGATTTATTCCACAGATACTCTGGAAAAAATAGTATTCGGATCGGAATCGCTCACGGCAGCTGGCCAACCCATCCCTGAACGCCCAAAAATTTTTTACGGCGATACGATGATTGTTGACGCAGAATACCGGGAAGTCGGACTGCGCCGCCTCCGACCTCCGGAAAGACTCACCTGGAAAAGCTTCCGCAAAGGAATGCTCGTCTGTCACCAGGCCATACTGGTCAGCCGCGATATCGCCGAACCCTTTGATCCGCAGTACGGCCATTCGGCGGACTTCGACTGGGTAGTGAGGGCGCT
>JBBQOG010000107.1:0-9154 GCA_038330665.1 Bacteroidales bacterium | reverse complement strand
GGTGTGCGACGGAAATCGTTAAAGCCTTTAAAGTCGCTTCCCCACCAGTGATCGATGGAAATCTGGATGAAGCAGTATGGAAGGAAGCGCCGTCATTTTCGAATTTCACCACTTTCATCCCCGATTTTGGAAAAACCATTCCTCAGCAAACCAAAGCCTGGATTGCGTATGATGAGGAGAACCTATACTATGCATTCGATTGCCAGGATTCGGAACCGGAAAAGATCAAAGCCAATATATCAGCCCGCGATGCTATCGTTCACGACGACTGGATTTGCATCAACCTCGACTCCCGGTTTGATCAGCAGGGGCTCTGTGCATTTTATGTCAACCCGCTGGGAATCCAGATGGATACGCGCTTTGCTGCCGGCAAGGAGGATCCGAGTGTCGACATGGTTTGGTACAGCGCCGGAAAATTGTACGACCATGGTTATTATATCGAAGTGAAAATTCCCTTAAAAAGCCTCCGATTTTCCACCAAAAATCCTGTAAGCATGGGTTTGTTGCTCGAACGGTATGTCAGTCGCACGGCTACCCATGTCGGTTGTCCGGCACTCGATCCTTCGATGGGATATAATCTTTTGCCCCAATTGATGCGGGTTGATTATGTGGGAGTCAGGCACTATACCCTATTTGAGGCGATTCCCGCTGCCACCTATACTTACAAGGATGTTCGGGAGGGCGATAAACTGGTAAAGGATATCCGGAAGCCCGATCTGAGTTTGACGCTGAAGTACGGAATTACCTCCGACCTGATCCTGGATGCCACGGTGAATCCCGATTTCAGCCAGGTGGAATCCGATGCCGGTCAGGTGGATGTTAACCTCCGGTATGAATTGTATTATCCGGAGAAACGACCATTTTTTCTGGAAGGTCGTGAGAAGTTCAATATCGGTGCCACGCAGACCTCGGTGGTCGATCCGATGCTATATCTCGTTAATACCCGGACCATTGTAAACCCTATTGCCGGTTTAAAATTTACCGGCAACATCGATAAAAAGAATTCCGTTGCGCTGCTTTACGGAGCCGATGAACTTCAGCGCGACAGTAACTCTATGCCCCGCCAATTTGCCCATTTCCCGATCCTTCGTTACAAATACAATTTAAAAGACGATGGATATCTCGGCGTCCTGTATACCGGTCGCGAAGCCAATGGCAGCAGCAACCGGGTAGCCGGTACCGATGCCCAGATCCGCATCAATAAATCGAGTTTGCTGGAATATAACATCTTTGGTTCCCAGACCATTGAGAATTCCAACCGGGTTGCCAGTCACGCCGAAGGCCTTTATTACCACGCCGAAACCCGCGATCTCTGGTACGGCATCTCTTTGAAGAATATCGGAAAGGATTTCAATGTTGCCACCGGATACATCACCCGAACCGGCATCAGTCAGGCTACCGGACTCCTGAAACCTTCGTATTACACGGACTCACCCCTATTCAGGCGCTTTGATGTAGAGTTTTTTGGCTCGGCCACCTACGATTGGGAATATTCCATGTGGGAAACGCTGAACCATGCATCGGTGATGGCCTTGCTTGGGGGAACCACTCAGGTTAAGTTAAAATACGCTTATTCCAATGAAGTGTTTTTAGGGAAGCTTTTTAATACAGGTGGCTTAAGCGTGACTGTTGCCGGCCGATATAAAAACTGGCTAACGGCATCGGTCCTGTACCGGAGGATCAATAGCATTTATTACTCCGCCGATCCTTATGGCGGCTTGAGCAATCGGCTTACTGCACAGGTTGCTTTTCAGCCCTGGTCAAAATTCGAAGCCAGCCTGAGTTTTACCTATTCCGATTTCTTCCGGAATGACGATGGAGCAAAAATTTATCAGTATCCCATCGAACGACTGAACCTTACCTATCAGTTTAATAAATACTTGTTTATCAGAGGAATACTTGAATACAATGGATACCGCAAATCCTTGCTGACAGATTTCCTGGTTTCATTTACCTATATTCCAGGAACGGTCGGATACCTGGGGTATGGATCCCTGTACGAGCAGGCAGGCGAAACAGAAACTTTTCTTGATCGAACCATTCCCCCTTTAGAGATGCAACGCGGATTCTTTCTCAAGCTTTCTTATCTGTTCCGGAATTAACTCCCTGATATTCCAGCGCAACCATTTGGCTTCTTTTGTGTTTAAGTGAAAAACCGGATTATAAATGGAGAACAGAATTATTTTGGTAACAGGTGCCAATTCAGGTATTGGTAAAGCAACGTCGATGGCATTAGCTGAAATGGGAGCTCATGTGGTAATGGTTTCTCGGGATGCGGAAAAAGGCGATGATGCCCGGCGAGAGGTCATCACGGTCAGCAGAAATACAAAGGTTGACCTCATGATCTGCGATCTGGCCAGTCTAGCCGATATCAGGCGTTTTGCTGATGAATTTCTCGCAAAATATTCACACCTGGACGTTTTGATAAACAATGCCGGAATTTATACTGACAAGAGGAGTGAGACCGTCGACGGTTTTGAATATCAGTTTGGGGTGAACCACCTGGGACCCTTTCTGCTCACCGATTTGTTGTTAGGAATCTTGAAAAAGAGTTCACCCTCGCGGATTATCAATGTGGCCTCCGGCGCACATTATGGCGGGAAAATAGATTTCTCTGACCTTCATCAAAAAAACCGGTATTCCGGATGGAAAGCTTACAGCCAGTCGAAACTGGCAAATATCCTGTTCACCTATGAGCTTGCACACCGTCTGACCGGCACCGGGGTAACTGTGAATTGTCTGCATCCCGGATTCGTAAATTCAAGGTTCGCGGAGAACCGGGAAACCGGAGAGGCAAATCCCATGATGAGAGTAATGAAACCTTTCATGATCAAGCCTTCGCAGGGTGCAGAAACGGTAGTTTACCTGGCAGCTTCTCCCGAAGTTGAAGGAATGACGGGCAAGTATTGGGCTAAGAGAAAGGAAAAGGCTTCCTCAAAAGCTTCGTACGATCTCCAAACCGCCGAAAAGTTGTGGAACATCAGTGAAGCGCTTACGCGCAAATCCCTGTAAAAGGATTAATTTAATCCCCGCAATTTTTATTTTATGATTTCAGGAAAAATCCGGATTTCAGGAACCGGTTGCTCCCTGGCCGATTATCTATACTCCGGAATCGATTTTACGGCTCCGGCGTTCGTCAAATACCAGTCGAAACAACCGGGCGATGGAGGATTGAGTCCTGGAAAGCTGGTCTTTACCGAGGAGCTTGAAAAGTTTTCCTCGGTCGGCTATCCGGTTATCTTTCATGAACTTACCCAGGGCAAACAACCCAATACCATCAATATTGGCGGTCCCGGACTGGTTTCCCTGATCAATGCCGCACAACTGCTTGATAAAGATGATTTTAAAGTGTATTATTATGGTGGTGCCGGACGCGATGAAACAGCTGATTTTATTCTCGACCTGCTCAAAAAGACTCCACTGGATAGTTCAAATTATAAGAAGATCAGCGACAAGTTCACCGCTTTTACCCATGTCCTCTCGGATCCGACTTACGACAACAATCATGGCGAAAGGACCTTCATCAATAATATTGGTGCTGCATGGGAGTTTACCCCCGATCTTCTGGATGACAGTTTCTTTAATTCCGATATTGTTTGTTTTGGTGGCACCGCGCTGGTTCCGCTGCTTCACGATTACTTAACTGAACTGTTGCTCAAGGCTAAGAGAAACAACTGTATCACCGTGGTTAACACGGTTTTTGACTTTCGAAACGAAAAAAGAAATCCGGGCCACCGGTGGCCTCTGGGTTATGATGAGAATACTTTGCAACTGATCGATCTACTGATCATGGATTGTGAGGAATCTTTGAGGATCAGCGGTTGCGAGACTATCGATCTCGCGGCTCAGTATTTTATCGACCACAAGGTTCCGACTTTCATCATCACCAATGGCTCAAAAAATATTTATGCCTATTCCGGCGGAACCATCTTCGAGCCATGCAATCTAATCCAACTGCCCGTTTCGCCCCATGTAGCGGAAGCCATCAGGTTAAATCCAGATTTAAAGGGCGACACCACCGGATGTGGCGATAATTTTGCAGGCGGGGCGATAGCTTCTTTGGCGATGCAACTAAGATCAAAGAAACCGGGCGATTTCGATTTTATGCAAACCCTTGCCTGGGCAGTTGCTTCGGGAGGATTTGCCTGCTTTTACCTGGGCGGCACTTATATTGAAAAGGATCCGGGTGAAAAACTTTCAAAAGTGAGTGAACTCGTAATGGATTATCACAAAAAAGTGATCGAATGGCTCTGATCAGCAGGGACTTGAAGAAACTGGTACTATTTGGAGCCGGCAAAATTGGCCGTTCCTTTATTGGCCAGTTGTTCAGCCTCGGAGGTTGGGAAGTGGTATTTATTGATACGTATAAACCCATTATTGAAGAGCTCAACCGTCGCCGAAATTACAATGTCATCATCAAGGGTGAAACAACTGAAATTCTGAATATTAAAAATGTCCGCGGAGTTTATACCGGGAATACCGAATGGGTGGTGAATGAGGTTGCTTCGGCCGATATCCTGGCTGTTTCTGTGGGTCAGGGCGGATTGGCGGGAACGATTCCCCTAATTGCCCGCGGATTGCTTCAGCGATTTCAGTCAAATCCTGATCAGCCGCTTGATATCATTATTGCCGAAAACCTCCGGAATGCATCTGAATATCTTCATGGAGAATTGCAAAAACTTTTGCCATCTGATTTTCCCATTAAGAAACTGGTTGGCCTGGTTGAAACCAGCATCGGTAAGATGGTGCCGATCATGCAGGAAAAAGACATGGAAGAAGATGCGCTCCAGGTTTTTGCAGAGCCTTATAACTCGCTCATTCTGGACAAACTGGCCTTCCGAAATCCGATTCCGGAGATCCCTGGCCTGTCGCCCAAGGAAAACATGAAGGCATGGGTCGACCGTAAACTCTTCATTCACAACCTCGGCCATGCTACGGCAGCCTACCTGGGTTACCTGCACGATCCGGGATTTGCCTACCTATACGAAGTCCTCTCAGTGCCTGAATTACATAAGCAGGTTAGGGATACCATGCTGCAGGCGGCAGACATCCTGCTTAAGAAATATCCGGATGAATTTACTCCGGAAACCCTGACTGACCATATTGATGATTTGCTTTACCGGTTCCAGAATAAAGCGCTGGGAGATACAGTTTATCGTGTCGGTTGTGATTTATGGAGAAAACTCAGTTTGGAAGACCGGCTGACCGGGGCCATCAAACTTGCCCGGGAGCTTAATCAGCCTTATGACAGGATTTTACATTCTCTGGTTGCAGCCTGCTATTTCAGGGGAACCGATGAAAACGGCAGGCTTTTCAGTGGGGATGTAGAATTTGATGAGGAATTCAAGAACGGGATCACTCACATTTTAAAGGTAGTGTGCGGATTTGATGAGAGGAAGGATGGGAGGATTTTTGCGGAGGCGGAGGAGATACAGAACCAAATTCAGCAAAAGTGCGGAGCGGTGACAAAAGGCAGAGGGCAAAAGGCAGAAGGCAAAAATTAGTAAAAAGACCAAAGTAGTAAAAAATAAGAATCACTTCATTATCAATTTATTACAAGCTATACTTAATTCCTGTTTCCTATCTCTTAGCACTAATTTTTGCCCTTTGCCTCCTGCCTTTTGCCTTTTTGTCACAGCCCCGAAGGGGGAGAGGTCGATCGCAGGAGCTTTCATGGGAAGGGACAGGGTTCTTGCTGAGAATTCGTGGGAAGGGACGGGGTCCCCGCATACGCGGGGATGACAACTCGCTGAGGGTAAGGTGGTGCCGCTTCCATAAGATTTCGCGGTAAGGGACGGGGTCCCCGCTGAAGCATTCGCGGTTAGGGACGGGGTCCCCGCATTCGCGGGGATGACAACTCGCTGAGGGTAACGCACTAGCCTACTGCCAACTGCCCACTGCCGACTGCCGACTGCCAACTGCCAACTGCCTACTGCCCGCTGTTCCGCATCACGTCTTTCCACGCCCACAGCCCCAGTGCCGGATTGGAGATAAAAAAGACCTCCTCGCCATCGGGTAAGGTGTTGAATCCATCGCGCAATTTCGCCGGACCATATCTGGTGGTCATTTCATCGATTTCAGCATAATTGAATCCTGCCTGTTCAATATCTGCCTGCGATAAATTCTCCGGACCTTTGCCGGGACAAAAGGTTATTTTGAAACGTCCTTCGGATGATCCGTGGATCAGATGTGCCGCAGCGCTCAGGTTATTCCGCAGTTCCTCATTTTCTTCGCAGGCTTTCAGGGTGGCCGGGGTCCCGAAATATCCGTATTTTCGGATGAGCCGGTCAATCTCCCGATCCTCGCCAAACGCTTTCAAACCCGGAGCAAGTACTATCAACTCGCCCTGATCGGCAATCGCCATCCGGGTGCGGTAGATCGATTTATTTCCGAGCCAGGTACTCTTAAACTCAGATGGATCAAGGTATACCACCACTTTCTTCAGCGGCTTTTCGAGCATCTCAAAATTAACCTGAGCAGCCAGGGCAGCGGCTTTATCGAACACCTCATAATCATCGCCGATAAACAGTCCCCGAGTTTTGATCCGGCCGTCAGTCTTATCCAATGCAACTACCGTTTGAACATATAAGATCGGCAAATGACCCGTGAAATTTTTGGAAGCATAATTAAATATTCTCCTCACCGGCGTATCGGCCTGACCCATCATTCGTTCCATTCCGTAAACGGCACCGATGAAATGACTTTTGTTGATGCCATCCGTTCCCCCGGTGCCGACAAATATGTTTTTATTGTAATTCGCCATTCCCACCACTTCGTGAGGGACCACCTGGCCGATGGATAAAATCAGGTCGATATCGTTCTCGAGCAGCAGTTTGTTCAATTGTGCGGGCCAGGAAAATTCAACAGCACCGCCAGTAACCTCTTTAACATATTCCTTCGGCACGATGCCCACGGTAACCACATCGCTGCGCCATTTATGCTCGCGGATGAGTGATGGTGGCAAAGAGCCGAACATATGAGAAATCTGCTTGCTGGTCATCGGTGAATGGGTCCCGAGTGCAGGAAGTACATCTGTCAGACGATCTCCGAAATATTCCCACGTCATTTCAGTCAGTTCGCCGGCCCGGCTTGGCAACCGGGTATAATCAGGAGGCACGGCAACCACCCTCTTTCGCGACCCCAGCTGGTTAAATCCTGCAAACAGGCCCTTCCTGAGGTCATCGCTACTTAATTCGTGATCAGCTGAACCGATTTCGTAAAACAGCACTTTTGGTAGTATTCAGATTTGAATTATCGCTTAACCCGGGCATTTCCATTCCAGATGCTCCAAACCATCTCCTCATCAGCCGGTTGTGCATAATCGGTTGTAAAGGTGGTCGCCAAAGCACCTGTTGCCCAGCCAAACTGGCACCATTTTTCGGGTTCCCAGCCTTTTAAAATACCATACAGCAGGCCGCCAACGTAACCATCACCACCCCCGATGCGATCGGTGACCGCAATCTTCCTGGGCTCGATTACGTGCCACTCCTGCCCGTCAAGCAAAATGGCCCCCCAGAGGTGCTCGTTTGCACTGATCACTTCGCGAAGGGTGGACGCAAATACGGAAGTATCGGGGAAAGCCTTTTTCACACGGGCAACCATCTCCTTAAACTGCTCAATTTCGGAGGCCAGTCCGTGACCACCAGTTTCAGGGCCCTTAATGCCCAGGCAAAGCTGAAAATCTTCTTCATTGCCTATCAGGATATCAGTTAGCGAGGCAATCTCGGTAAAACTTCGATGCAATTCTGTTTCCCGTCCTTTCCAGAATGAAGCGCGATAGTTCAAATCGAAGGATATCCTGCTTCCATGTTTCCTCGCAATTCTGGCGATCTCAAGGCAGAATTCAGTCGTTTCAGGTGACAAGGCGGCAATCAATCCGGATAAGTGCACAATCTGAACCCCCTCTTTTCCAAAGATGCGCTCCAGGTCAAAATCCCTGACATTCAGCGTGCGACCCACTTCGCCCGCGCGATCATTGTGTACGCGTGGCCCCCGCGTTCCAAAACCACTATCGGCAATATTAAACTGATGCCGGTAGCCCCACGGACCACCCTGCAGAACCTCAGGCCCCTCAAAATCCATATGCCGGCTTTTTAGATTACTCTTGATAAAGAGTGCAATCGGGCTGTCCTTTACGAAAGCAGTCAGCACTTTAACGGGAAGACCCAGATAAGAGGGGATGCTGGCCACATTGGTTTCGGCACTGGTGGCCTGCATTTCGAAAAGATTGCTGCTATGAACGGGCTGGCCGTTTACAGGGGTGATGCGAACCCCCATGCTGGTGGCAACCAACAGGGCATATTTGCAGTCCTTTTTTAATTCGAGACTCATATGGAATCAAGTTATTGATACTAATTTAAACTCCTCCAAATGCATTAAAGCCGCCATCTACCGGGATGACGATACCGGTTATGAAGGATGAAAGATCCGAAAGCAGGAAAAGTGTAGCACCCTGAAGATCTTCCGGTTCACCGAATTTGCCCATGGGTGTATTGTTCACGATTTTTTGTCCACGTGCCGAAAAATTGCCGGTAGCCTGATCCACCACCAGGAAACGGTTCTGATCAGTAATGAAAAACCCGGGAGCAACGGCATTTACCCGGATTCCGACTTTTGCCAGATGCACAGCCAGCCATTCGGTAAAGTTATTCACCGATGCTTTGGCGGCTGAATAGGCCGGTATTTTCGTGAGTGGTTTGAATGAATTCATGGAGGTAACATTCAGGACCACCCCTTTTTTGTTCTTTAGCATATCAGTGGTAAAAACCATTGATGGCAGCAGTGTGCCTTTGAAATTCAGTGCAAAAACCTGGTCGAAACCATCCATCTCCAATCCATAAAAGGTATCTTCCGGCTTGTCGATATTGCTCGCGTCCATTTGCTCCACTTTTGTGGTAGCGGAAGGGTGATTTCCTCCGGCTGCATTGATCAGCAGATCAATATCCCCGAATTTTTCATTAATGATTTTCTTAGCCCTCACCAGTGATTCCTTATCCAATACATCGGCCTGAACGCCGATAATCTGGGCATGATATTCGTTTGAAATCCCGGCAGCAACTTTTTCAGCCTTTTCCTTATTGGTGCCAATGATGGCAATATTAATCCCTACGGATGCCATCGCCTTGACCATGGCTGATCCGATCACTCCGGAACC